>JBBQTU010000078.1:0-16006 GCA_038213005.1 Tepidisphaerales bacterium
CGGTCGCGAAACGTCCACTCCAGGCCCATCCGCTTGGCGGCGCCCTGCATCCATGCCACTTCGCCATATGGCCGGTCGCGCAAAAGATGCAGACGCAGACGATCCAACTCCGCCTCCGCGATCGGCTCATTCACCTTCGCCGCCCAGTTCTCCGGCCGCGGCAGCGGCCAAGGCGTCAGCACCACCTTATCCTCCGCGCGGCGCAGGCCAGTGAACAGACTGCCGTATGGCCAGAGTTCCGCCGCCTCCACCAGTTTGGCGCGCCGGGCGTTGCCCTCCACATAGCGCAGCACTTCATACAGCCCCTTGCCCCGCTGTGCCGGAAAGGATTTGAAGCGCCCCTGATACAGATGTCCCTCGCCGACGCTACGGCGATGTTCTCGCCAGCGACGAACGTGCGTGTTGCTCACCCAGCCGACGAACGCCGCCAAATCCTTCGCCTGCCTCGGCCAAAGCACCATGTGCCAGTGATTGCGCATCAGGCAGAAAGCGACGATGCGCATGCCCGTACGCTGGCGCCCCTGCTCCATCAGACGCAGGAAGGCAGGGTAATCGGCCGATTTGTGAAAGATGCGCATGCGGCAATTGCCACGATTGATGACGTGGTACACCTCACCGTCAGCGACGCTCCGCGCTCGTCGGGCCATACCGGAAATCTATCACGCCCCGGAAGCGCCGTCAATTATTGTGGGATGTCACGTTTTCCACCCCCGATAATGTGGGATGTCACCTTTTCCTCGTCCACCGCCCTGGCCGTCCAGGCCGCATCACCATACGGCCGCTCCCTCCGAATGTGAAGCTACAACCGCTCCAATTCCGCCTCTTCGATCGGATGGTTCACCCGCTCGGCCCAGTCGCCCGGGCGGGCCACCGGCCATGGCGTCAGTTCCACCCGATCCTCCGCCCGATGCGAACCGGCATACAGGCTGCCGTAACGCCAATCCTCGGCGAGATCCACCAGGTCCGCCCGCCGGGCGTTGCCTTCGACGTAACGCAGGACTTCATACAGCCCTTTGCCCGCCTGAGCCGGGAATGACTTGAACCGCCCCTGATAGAGATGCCCCTCACCCACCTTGTGGCGGTGCTCACGCCAGCGCCGCACGTGCGTGTTGCTCACCCACCCCACAAACGCCGCCAGATCCTCCGCCTTCCTCGGCCACAGCACCATGTGCCAGTGATTGGGCATCAGGCAGTAGGCCAGAATCCGCATGCCCGTCCGCTTGCGGCCCTCTTCCATCACGCGCATGAACGCCAGGTAATCGGCCGGCTTGCCGTAGATTTCCATTCTGCAATTGCCCGATTGATCGCATGGTAAATCTCGCCGCCCGCAACGCTTCTCGCTCGTCTAGCCATGCCAGGAGCATACCACGTCAGGAGTGTCACTGTAATGTGGGATGTCACCTTGTCTGCGTCACTGTAATGTGGGATGTCACCTTTTCTGCGTCTCAGCTAATGTGGGATGTCACCTTTTCTGCGTCCTTTTCTGCGTCTAAGGTGGGTCGGGGCATACCGACCCACCCTACAGGCTGATTGTGCCGGTAGAAGCAGTACTCGCAGGCCATATTGCAGGCCGGGCCGCCAGGCTTGTTCATGACGTGGAACATGGCGATGGGCCAAGCGGTGTCGAGGTAGGATCGGGATAGAGGGATTCTGGTCATCGGTGTCGCTCGTTATTGTCCAGCGTCCCCTTTTCAGGCCCCAGTACAGCCGGTCGCAGGTGCTCTGCCCGGCCGGGTTGGAGTTGACCCCTTCCTGCACCAGTTCATCGATGCAGGAGACGCCCCACACCTGCTGCTTCAGAACCTGGACCGAGCCGTTTCTCATGGCCTTGCTGATCCGCCGCCCCCGGCGGTCATAGGCCATGGTGGCGTAGACAGTGGGCGTCGCCTCGTCGCTCTGCAGCTTGACCAGCCTGCCTCTGAATCGAACGTAAGTGCTTGTGAAACCTGATCTCCCGACCCCCTCCCCCCACCCCTGAGAAACATGTGCCTCTTGCCCATCCACTCGCACGTAAGTCATCCAGGAGCGGAGGGCGAGGGACCAGATGGGTGGCCGACTGAAGTTGGCTCCACTTTGTGGGGGTGGAAATGAAGCGACTACAGAGTCGCTCTTGCGGGCCGGCAAAACGAGAACTCGCGGAAGAGCGGGCAGCCCCGAGCGACCTCGATCGGGAGATGGGCGTTCCGATGTGGCCCGATGCGGGTATGATGCTGCCCATGGCCATCCCAACGAGTTCACTGACCCGTGTCGCCATCCTCCTGGCCGTAGCCGGCGTCGCGGCCGTGCCGCTGGCCGTCGCGCAGGTGCCGACAACGCCGGCGGCCGATGCTGTGCCCACGCCCGCCGCCCCGGCCAAGCCGATCACTACTGATCGCGGCCCCATCGGCGACCTGCTGCGCAAGTGGGCGGCCGAAGGCACAGCGGCCGGGAATACCGGAGACTTCTACGACAACCGCGACCGCGGACATTCGGTACTGGATCGCGCCCCCTACCCGCAGTTGCAGGCGATCACGTACAGCGACGCCGACCGCAAGATCGACCGCGAGTGGGGATTCCAGACCACCGTCCGGCCCGAGGTGGTCTTCGGCAACGCCTCCACCGCCTCGCCGGCCACCGTTGGCGGATGCAACACCCGCATCCTCTACACCACCGGTGGAGGGCTGGAGCTACTGCACTCGCAATATCGCCTGCACAACCTCTACATGTACCCGGCCCACCAGGACTATCTGGTCGGCCACAATGGTCTGGACGGTGGCTCATATGGCGACCTGCTGCCGACCAACACGCCTTATGTGATCACCTCGCAAGGCTCTTCCTATACCGACCAGCCATTCATGCGGGCGGTGCCATTTGCCCTGGCGGCGCTGCGCCCGGAGGTCAAGGCGAAACTCATCAACGATGGGCTGCTGATGCCCACGCTGCAGGCGATCTTCCGCCTGAGCAACAAGCAGGTGGCGACGCCCCAGGACTATCTCACAGGCAAGGCCCATCCCGCGGTGTTCGAGGGCAGCCAGGTGGACGCGCTGAAGATGGTCAACCTGGCCCACCAGATTGACATGAAGCACATTCCGCCGCTGGCGCAGATCAAGCTGGTCGACGCGGACGACGTTAAGCCGGGTCGCGACTACTTTGACCCGTTCCCGTCCGAGGCGCTGGGCACTACGCCGAGCGTCATCGCTCGAATCTTCCGTGGCCGGGCGGCCGCGGAGCGGCTGGTCGTGTCGGCCGAGCCGAGCGTGGACGCCAATGGTCTGCCGCTGACGTATCACTGGGTCGTGCTTCGTGGCGATGCGAGCAAGATCAAGATCACCCCGAAGGACAAAGAGGGCGCGGTGGTGGAGATCGTGATCCCGTACCATGACCGCGCGCCGATCGCTCCTGGCGCTGCCCTGGAGTCCAATCGAGTGGAGATCGGCCTGATCGTTTATAACGGCACCTGGTATTCCGCGCCGGCGTTTGTCACTTCGTTCACCCTGGACTCCGAAGCCCGCACTTACGACGAGGCCGGCCGCATCCTGGAGATCGGGCACGACATGGGCGAGTCGTCGCTCACGATGGACAAATGGACGGCCTTCTTTGACGCGATCCGAGCGGACTCAGCCAAACCGGGGCTGCGCATGTTGCTGGCGAAGCTGTCGGCCGAGGAAATCACCGCGATGCGCAGAGTGGGCGACGAGTACACCTTCGCGGCGGACAAGGCCAAAGCGCTAGACAAGCAACTCAAGGATGCCGAACTGCTGGCCAAGACGGGCAGTGAACTGGCCAGGCCCAAACTGGAAGCAGACCTTAAGCGCGCCCGGGAAGCGGTCGACGTGGCGGGAAGGACAAGAGAGACCCTGGTCACGTCAAAACAGCCGGGCCTGAGTCAGCCTCTGAGGCCGCTGCTGCAGCAGCATCTGCGGGCGATGGCGGCCGAAGCTCTGTTCTATCCGCACAACGCGGCGGTCATCGGGCCGCTGACGCCGGCCGCGGAGGCCCAGCGTAAACGCCTGCTGGCGTACGGGATCATTTCTGAGGTGCCGGGACAGCCGTTTGTCCTGACCCCGGTGCTGCCGGGCGACGCGCCGGCGGAGCAGCGGCTGAGCCGCTATCAGAAACTTCTGCTGACCGGCTTCAACGGAGAACTGCTGGCGAGCATCATTCCCGGCGTCAAGCAGGAGACCGTAAACAACCTGGTGGACTTCCGCCTGGTGATGCCCAAACACTGGCGGGATGTCTTTCACTACAACTCGGCCGGCCATGCAACGGGCTGGACTCGCTATGACGCGCAGGCGGCCACCGAATTCACGCCCAATGGTGAGATCGTGGTGTCTCGCGACTCACTCGGGCGTCCGCTGGTCGGGCGGAGCGTGGTATATCAGCGACTGACGCCGGCATCCTACAACCCCAGATCCGGACCGGACACGACGCCTCTGATGTTTGCGCCCGGCCCGCGCATGGTGCGATATGCGTACGAGAACGACAAGGATTTCAAGGGCCACATTGAGGCGATCGTGGACGCGTCGTCTAGCGTCCCGGCACCAGCGGGAAAATAGCCTGCCGTGGAAAGTCGTTTGCAACCTTTATGGAGAACCAGATCATGAATGATCCGAGCGTGACATCGCCAGAGCGTGACAAGATCAATCAGTTGCCACAGCGCCCCTACGGCAAGCGTGGCGTGAGGCTGTCCATCATCGGCTTCGGCGGGATAGTCGTGATGGACGCTCCGCAGGATCACGCCAACCGGACGGTCGCCAAGGCGGTCGAGCGGGGCGTGAACTACTTTGATGTGGCCCCTTCTTACGGCAACGCCGAACAGCAACTGGGGCCGGCACTGGAGCCTTATCGCAAGAATTGCTTTCTTGCCTGCAAGACCGGCCAGCGCGACGCGGTCGCCGCCAGAGCTGAGTTCACGAAATCACTTGAACATCTGCGGACCGACTACTTCGACCTTTATCAGCTACACGCCATCACCGATGTCTCCAAGGACGTCGATGCCGCATTCGGCAAGGGCGGCGTGATGGAGCTGGTCGACGAGGCTAGAAAATCCGGGCAAGTGCGGAATGTCGGGTTCTCGGCCCACTCGGTCGCGGCCGCACTGACGGCAATGGATCGCTATGACTTCGATTCCATTCTCCTGCCGCTAAACTTCGCCACGTTCTACGAGGGAAACTTCGGCCCCACCGTCCTGGCCAAAGCGACGGAGAAAGGCGTGTCGGTCCTGGCGCTTAAGGCGCTGGCCCGGCAACAATGGCCCGGCGATGCGCCCGAACGCAAGCAATACAGTAAGTGCTGGTATCAACCGTTGACCGACCCGGCCGAACAGGATCTGGCACTGCGATTCACGCTCAGTCAGAACATCACGGCGGCCATTCCGCCGGGCGAGGAGAGCCTTTTCTGGAGAGCTGTGGAGATCGCCTCGGGCTTCCGGCCGATCAATCAGCAGGAGACTCTTCGGCTGAAAGCCATGGCTCAGAAACTTGATCCGGTGTTCCGTGCGTAAGCAGGTGTCTGCGCCCCGCGCAGACTTATCACCCTTGGGATGATTTCACACAACGGGTGCGAGTTCACACGGGCGGATCGCATCTGTTTCGCGTTGGCTGTATCGGCCGATGCTGTAGACCAGGCCCAGGGCGGCCGAGGTGATGACCAAGCCTGATCCGCCGAAGCTGACCAGCGGCAACGGCATGCCCTTGGGCGGCACGCTGACGGTGGCGACGGCGATGTTGATCATCGCCTGAAAGCCGATCATCGCCCCGACGCCGAAGGCGAGCATGCGTCCCAGTTCGTCCTTCGCCTGGCGGGCGATCTGCCACGCGGCCCAGAGGATGCCGAGATACATCGCGATGGTCAGCATGGCGCCGAAGAGGCCGAGTTCCTCGCAGATGGTCGAAAAGATGAAGTCGGTGGTGTCTTCGGGGAGGTAACCGAGTTTCTGGATGCCGTTGCCCAGGCCCCGCCCGGTGATGCCGCCGGTGGCGTAACTCAAGAGGCTCTGGATCAGGTGATACCCGCCGCCCTTGGGGTCGGCGAACGGATCGAGAAACGCCATCAGCCGCGCCCACCGATAGGGTGTGTGCCGCACAGACCAGTAGCCGACCACCATGATCGGCGGCAGCACGATGCCGAAGTGCCATAGCCTCGCCCCGCCGACCATCATCATGGTGATGCAGCAGAGGCCGATCAAAGCCGCGGTGCCGAAGTCCTCTTTCACCACCAGCAGGCACAATACACCTAGCGGCATCATCGCCAGCACGAAGCCGCGAAATCGCGACAGGTCAATCGGGCGCACCGCCATGATCCAGGCGAACAGCAGCACGCAGGCCCACTTGCCGGCCTCGGACGCCTGGAGTTGGATAGGCCCGAGTTGGAGCCAGCGGCGAGCGCCGTTGATCTCCTTGCCGATGTGCGGCACCAGGGCCACCATGCAGCAGAGCACGCCCAGAATATAGAGGAATGTCGTCGGATTGGACCACTGCCTTCGAGGGGCAAGCAGTCCACTGGAGTCTGCCCGATAGAGCGAACCCGGACCGGCCGGGAACTGCTGCCCTGACGCAGTGGAGTCCGCGGTTTCGCGGCGCCGGCCAAACCTCGGCCAGCGAACGAGCATGTGGTAATCGAGGTGGCCGACGATGAAGAAGACGCCGACTGAAACGGTGACATAAATGAGATGGCGGGTTCCGGTCCTGCCGATCTCAAAGGCAGAACTTCCGGTGATCTCGGTGCCGGCCGACTGCACCATGATGGCGCCGATGGCGAGCAGTGCGAGGACACACAGAGCCAGAACATCGCGCGGGCGAAGCCGGTAGATGGAGTCTTCCATGACCCGCTCAGAGATACCCGCAGCGAGGCGAGCCGTCCAGTGCGGCGCTGTCTGACGGCGTCGCCGTCTGCCGGTGCGCTACCCCGCCGCCGTGCATCAATAGTCTGGCTCCGGCGAGGCGATGCGTTGCCGAGGGGCGAGTTTCGATTCGACCTGGTCGGTTGGGCGGACGAGTTTCTTCAGGCTTCCCTCACGCACCTCCTTCAGCGCGGCGGGGTCGTTCTTGAGATAGGCATCCCAGAAGCCCAGGGTGGTGGACTGGATCATGGGCTGGTAGTTGACGGATTTGGGGTCGCTTGGGCGCGAGCGCTGGCCGGAGAAGGTGAGATGGGCGGCGCCGTCGAAGATGATCAGGTACTGGTCGGCGAGCGGCGGGATCAGGTCGAAGGGCTGGCGTCGCTCTTTGGGCTGGACGTCGCCCATGGGGCTGTAGTCTTCGGTACCGGTCATGTGCAGGATGGGGATGCGGATCTGGGCGAAGTCTCTGGCGGGGTCGGGAGAGACAGAGGGGCGCTCGGAGATGGCGATGGCGGCCTTGACGCGCTTGTCGAGAAAGCTGATCTGATGCTGCCGTGGGCCAACGAAACGCTCACCGGCAATGGCCAGGGCGGTGTAGGCGCCGAAGCTGTGGCCGGCGACGCCGAGGCGGGAGAGGTCCAGCTTTCCGGCGATTTTTCCGCCGGGGCGGTTTTCGGCTTCCAGGCGATCGATGACGAAAGAGACATCCTTGGGGCGGTTGATGGCGTTGGCGGGGTCTTTGATGGCTTTGACGGTGGTGTTCCACTCGTCGCCATTCATGTAGATGGACTCATTCGATCCGGCATGCTCAGGGTTCACGCAGACGTAGCCGTGAGAGGCCCACCAGGTTGCGAGATAGGCGTAGCCTTCGCGCGTGCCGCCAAGGCCATGGGAGAAGACGATGACGGGAAGCGGCGCTGAGTCGGGGCGGTCGGGAAGGTAGATGCGGACGGGGACATCGCGATTGCGGACAGAGTCGTGCCAAGACTGGTCGATGAGCTTGACGTCGCAGCGTTGGGCGGCGGACGCCAGCGAGGCCAGGAGGGTGAGAATCAGCAGGACTGAGAATGGACGGGGCATGGGTCTCCTTAGGACGCGTTGGCTGGCTTGTCGCTGGACATTGTAGCCGAAAGGCGACGGGGAGCGGAGGAGAGACGCGGGGAAGAGGGATGCGGCCGGCCTGTTGGACGTCTTGCGGCGTTGATGATGCACGTGGGATTCCTGTGCGGGCGAGGACGCCACGCACTACTGGGCTGCGCCGGCCGGGGTAGTGGCGGCGTGGAGTTTGAGGAATGGGGGGCCTTCGAGCGGCTGACCGGCGGCGGAGGTGACGAAACGCTTCATGGGGTGGACGCTGGCGGGGTTGTAGCGGGTGCTCGCGCTCACAAAGTGCAGAGCGATGGCTCGGCGGGGGCGGCTGCTGGTGTTGGCGTGGGAGCCGTGCCAGGTGAGGCCGTGGTGGAAGTGGACGTGCCCTTTTCTGACCGGGCAGGTGACGACCTGGACCGGACGGCCTTGCCAGTCGGAGGGCATGGCGTCGAAGGTCTTGATGGTCTGGAGGAACTCAATGGTATCGCCCCACCGCTGCGTGCCGGGGACCATGCTCATACAACCGTTGCCTTCATCGACATCGTCGAGGGCGACCCAGGCGGTCAACTGGGTGCCGCCGGTAAGGATGGGCCAATAGGGAGTGTCCTGATGCCACATGTTGACGCCGCCCTGGCCGGCGACTTTGTACTGGATCTGGTCGTGCCAGAGCCGGGCGTCGGCGCCATCCAGGAGTTGCGTCACTGCGGCGGCGATCTGGGGGTTCATGGCCAGGCGCAGGAAAGGCTCGCTGGCCTGCCAGATGTTGACGATCTGCCAGAGGACCGCATCCGGCCGGCCGCTCATGTTGTGGCAGAGGACGGGCTGGGGGACGCCTGTCTGGTGGCGGTCGCGGATAACGCGGTCGATCTCGTCACGAAGCTCGTCGACGGCGGAGTCGGCGAGGATCTGGTCGCCCAGGACGAAGCCGTCGCGGTTGAACTTCTCGAGTTGGGAAGCGCTTAGCATCTGATCACTCCTAAAATCGGCGGCAGACCTGAGTCTGCGAGTGACTGAGTATAGGCTGAGCATGCCTGGCGTCGCCTGAATCCATCGCGGGAAGAGGCTGCGGGCTGGCGGAGAGAGAAGGCCTCTTGTCGGCGCGGCAAGTTGTTTGGTGAGGCGGCCGCGGAGGCTCAGCCTCGCGGCCACGTACTGCGTCGCTTTGCGGATCAGCGATCGGGGAAGTGCAGACGCAGGACCCAGGCGCGCCAGGTGGGTTCAAAGTCGGCGAGTTTTTGGGGGGCGATGGTGGCTTGGAGGGTCTTAAGGCCGGTGGGATCGGTGGCGTGGTTTTCGCGCAGCCTGGTGTAGAACGTGGTGAGGAGGTTCTGCTGCTGGAGGTATAGCAGCAGGTAGCGAGCCTGGGCGTAGTTGATGCCGACGTTAGGCTTGGCGTAGAAGTCATCGTCTTCGATTAGATCCTGAAGGGAGCGGAGATGTTTCCTGGTGATGGCATCTTGGAGGGCGGGGAGGCGCCAGTTGGGCAGGCCCTTGAGCGGTTGAATGGAGCACTGCTCGTAGAGGCTGCCCATGCCTTCGTTGACCCAGTCGGGGCAGGCGGGGAAGTCCGGTCGGAGCAGGGCGTGGACCATTTCGTGCACGAGGGTGCCGCCGCCGGTGGCAATGTTCATGAGCATGACCCGGTCGTGGCGGAAGTAGCCGTAGTAGGAGACATCGGTGTCGCCGAACCAGCGTTTGGCGTGGGAGCGATAGCTCTTCTCATCGGCGAAGAGGAGGATGAGGATCGGCTGGTCGGGCGGGGTCTTGAAATAGGCGGTGGCGAAGGCGTGCGCGGCGGGGCGGACGGTCTGGTCGCGCCAGAGCTGGACGTCGCGCGGGGACATGTCGCCGGCGATGACGAAGGGGGGCGAGATGGTGGCGTTGAAAGCGTCTTGCTTGAGCCGGAGCTGCCAGGTGGCGAGCAGGTCGCGGCACTGGTCGTCCATGGTTGGGCGGGTGGACGGAGCGGCAGCGGTGAGCAGCGAGGGCAGGAGAACCAGGAGAGCGAGGATGCGCATGATCAATCAGATGCCGCTGATGGCCAGGAGTTCCCACGGGATGCGTTGCATTCCACCCTCACCCCGCCTCTCCCAGAGGGAGAGGAGAAAAGCTCAGCCTCGCGGCCTAAGCCAGGCGGTTGAGGTCGACGTCAATGCCGGCGGCCTTCATGCGTCGGCCAAGTTGGATCTGCCAGCCGCCGCCCATGTCGAGTTGGGCGACGAGGATTCGGGCGAAGCCGGGGAGCGGAGGGGTGGTGGTTGAGCCGATGATGAAGACGCGGCCACGGCCGAGGCGGCCGAGCACGAAGCCCAGGGCGAAGCCGACGTAGCGTTCGGGGTGGGCGCTGCCGGGGAGTTCGGCGCCGACCGGATCGGCCCAGTAGACGACAGCGAACTTGGCATCGCGGTGGCGATACATGTGTTCGACGATGCTGTGGGGCTGTTCGGGGTTGAAGTCGATGATTTCAAAATCGATGTCAACCTGGGCGGCGAACCGGCAGAGCGCCTGCCGGGCGGTGCCGTTGCGTGAAACCAATAACAGAAGAACCTTGACGGGCAAGGTTCGGCGCGTGGGCTGAATAGGGCCGCTTCGGACGCGTGGAGCGGCGAGCGCACTGGGTAACGGTTCCATCTTTTCGTCACTATCCCTTAGATTGGGCTCATCATCAAGGGACAGCGCCGTGGAAAGTACGGGAGAGGCGCCGTCGCCCTGTTCCATGGGGGACGGCTCGCCCCCTGAGCCGACGGGCGCGGGCGCTGGCGCGGACGAGATCGGCTCTTTTCCGCGGGTCGGGAGAGGCGTGGGGACGGACGAGGCAGGAGCGTCAGGCCGGCCGGCATTTTTGGACGACTTGGAGGCGGCAGGGTCGGACGCTTCCTCGATGCGGCGACGGACCAGTCGCAGACGCTCCAGCCGCTGGTTAAGTTCGTTATGGAAGAGCTCGGAATGGGACTCGATAGGGTCCTTGTCGCGCAGGACGTTGATGGCGACCTCATCAATGAAGTCGGTCGCAGCGTTGCCGGCGGAGACGGAAGTCAGGACTTCGCTGACCTGGCCAAGCCACTGGAGCTTGCGCAGCTTGGCGGTCTCCAGTTCGTCGTAGGTGCAGATGTAGAGCGCATTAATCTGGCGGCCCGCGAGGAAGACCTCCTGGACCTTTTTCAATGCAACTTCTTTGGCCACCGTGAGTTTCAGCGGGGCCATCCTGGGAGAATCGCTTGATACATCACTGCCCGAAAACATCATGGCTCCACCAATCTCGCGTCGCAACTACATAGACAACCGCGAAGCGATTCTGGATTCCCTCCGGTACATAGAGTCTCGCCTACAACGCCCTGAGACTTGGGTCCCAAACCAAAGCTCAACCCATCCGAACCCTGAGTATAGCACTGCCGAGTCCCCGAAGCCAAGCCAATTCGGACATACAGAGACGATTTATCAGGTGCGGCGTTTGGCCTTGGAGAGGTTCTTGGGGCGCCATGGCTTGCCATCGGAGGCATCAGATTTTTCCCCGACACCGGCCCCAACCGGCCGCTCGATCAGCGGGGCACCCTTAATCTGCTCAATCTTGTCGCGGAGGTGGGCGGCCCGCTCGAAGGCCAGGTTTTTGGCGGCGTCGAGCATTTCCTCTTCGAGGAGCCTGACGAGTTCGGTCTGGTCGACCTCCGTAACGTCGTGGGCGTGGATGGCCTCTTCGACGGTGCGGCGGGCGCGGAGCTCGCCCTCAAAACCGTCGCGGATCGCCTTCTTGATCGTCGTGGGGGTGATGTTGTGCTGGCGGTTAAACTCCATCTGGATCGCGCGGCGGCGGGTAGTTTCGTCCATCGCCTTCTTCATGGCCGGAGTGATGGTGTCGGCGTAGAGGATGACCTTGGAATTGACGTTGCGGGCGGCCCGCCCGATGGTCTGGACGAGCGATGTTTCGCTGCGAAGGAATCCGGTCTTGTCGGCGTCGAGGATGGCGACCAGGGAGACTTCGGGCAGGTCCAGGCCCTCACGCAGAAGGTTCACGCCGACGAGAACATCAAACTCGCCCTGGCGCAACTCGCGGAGGATCTCAACACGCTCGATGGTGTCGATCTCGCTGTGCATGTAGCGGCCGCGGATGCCGGCTTCCTGAATGTAGGCGGAGAGATCCTCGGCGAGGCGCTTGGTGAGGGTGGTGACCAGCACGCGCTCGCCGGCAGCGCTGCGCTCCTTGATCTGGCCCAGGAGATGCGGCACCTGGCCCTGGGCGGGATGGACCTCGATCTCGGGATCGATGAGGCCAGTGGGGCGAATAACCTGTTCAATGACCTCGCCGCCAGACTGCTCCAGTTCAAACTTGCCGGGGGTGGCGGTAACGAAAACCACCTGCTTCCACATCTGGAGGAACTCTTCAAATTTCAGCGGGCGGTTGTCCATGGCGCTGGGGAGCCGGAACCCGTGGTCGACCAACACCTGCTTGCGGGCCTGGTCGCCGTTGAACATCGCGTGGATCTGCGGGAGTGTGACGTGAGACTCGTCGATGATGAGCAGGAAATCCTTGGGGAAATAGTCGATCAGGGTGTAGGGCTTTTCGCCGGGGGCCCGGCCATCGAGGTGGCGCGAGTAGTTTTCGATGCCGGAGCAGTAGCCGACTTCCTGCATCATCTCGATGTCGTACTTGGTGCGGGCCATCAGGCGCTGGGCCTCCAGAAGCTTGCCCTGGCCGCGAAGGGTCATGACGCGGAGTTCCAGTTCATCCTTGATGCCCTGGATCGAGCCGGCCATCTGATCCTGCGGCATGACGTAGTGGACGGCCGGGTAGATGAAAATCTCGCGGGGCGACTGGAGGACTTCGGCGCTGACGGGATGCAGAATGCGCAGCGAGACGATCTCGTCTCCGAAGAACTCGATGCGGTAGGCGAACTCCTCGTAGGAAGGATACAGCTCAACCACATCACCGCGGACGCGGAACGCCCCGCGTTTGAAGTCCATGTCGTTGCGGGCGTACTGCATCTCCACCAGCTTGCGGAGCAGGACATCGCGATCGGTGGATTCCCCCACCGCCACGCGGATGACGCTGTTGCGATACTGCTCGGGCGAGCCCAGGCCGAAGATGCAGGAGACCGAGGCGACCAGAAGCACATCGCGGCGGCTGACCAGATTGCTGGTGGCCGAGAGGCGCAGACGGTCCAGATCCTGATTGCGGCTGGCATCTTTCTCGATGTAGATGTCGCGCTGGGGGATGTAGGCTTCGGGCTGGTAGTAGTCGTAATAGCTGACGAAGTAGCCGACGGCGTTATTGGGAAGCAGTTCCTTAAACTCTTCGTAGAGCTGGGCGGCCAGCGTCTTGTTGTGGCTGATGACCAGGGTCGGGCGGTTGATGCGGGCCACGACGTTGGCCATGGTGAAGGTCTTGCCCGACCCGGTGACGCCCATGAGGGTCTGGAATCGCTGGCCGGCCTGGATGTTGGCGACGATCTTCTCAATAGCCTGGGGCTGGTCGCCCTGGGGCTTCATGGGGCTGATGACTTGGAATTGGTCCACGCCGTGATTATATCCGCCGGAAGCGAGAAGGAGCGAGCCATCGCCAGAAAGACCCAGCGACCGCGAAGGCGAGAAGATCGCGAAGACGACGCGAAGAAGAGTTTTAACCGCCCACTCGGATTGCCTCGCCCGCTTAGCTTCCTTTGCTTCGATCCCCATCCGCTTTGGGAGTGCCCGCATTGCCTTCGCCACGATTCTCGTCGCGTCGCTTCATGGCGGTTGCGAGTGCGGCTTCAAGACGCCCGTCTGGCTTCGGCGCTGGTTTGACCCGTCCATCTCCCTATCGTATACTTCGATCCATTAGCTGAGGCGACCAGCGTGCGCGCCGACCCTGGTGCTCTTTGGCAAGTGAATATCCGGCCATTAACCGGCCGAACATCGCGCCAGCCAGGTCCGAAATTGCCCTCCAAGTTAAATGCCTAACAGGTGTGATTATGCTCTGGGCCCCCATTACGTTCCACGTTTTACGCTCTTCCCCACCCGTCCCGCCCGAATTCGAGTTACGTCAAATCGCCACGGCGACACGAAACTCGCGCGCCTTCCTCCCTGATTTGCACATAAGTCCTTATCAACACTGCTCTCCCGACCCCCTCCCCCCACCCCTGAAGAACGCGCGCTTCTGGCCCATCGGGTCGCACATAAGTCTGTCGAAGATGGGAGGCCACTTGTGCCGGCCGGGCGCGGTGCCGCGACCCCAGGACGGACGCCGGGGCAGCCTATGGCCGCGTAGGCACAGCGGTAACCTGCGACAAGGAGCAGCTTCGCTGTGAGTCAGAGCTCAGAGCTGCTCAGCCAGATCGTGTTCAGCCAGATCGTAAGTGGCATTTGGACGTTATCCTGTATACTCTGGAAGCCTGAGCAGGTTGCGGGCGAGCTATCGCCTGGACCGACTCTCGGCCAGCAAGGAAGGAAGACCCCATGGACTTTAAGACCAGCAAGACCCGCACGAATCTCATTAACGCCTTCGCCGGCGAATCCCAGGCGCGCAACCGCTACACGTTCTTCGCCAGCGAAGCCCGTAAGGCCGGCTACGAACAGGTCGCCGCCATCTTCCTCGACACCGCCGAAAACGAAAAAGAACATGCCAAGCTGTTCTACAAGCTGGTCATCGAACTCGGCGGCAGCGACGTCATACAGGTGACCGAGTCCTATCCGGTCGTCCTGGGCGACACGATCGCGCACCTTGGCTCGGCCATCTCCGGCGAGCACAGTGAGTGGCAGAAGGATTACGCCGAGATGGCCCGCATCGCGCAGGATGAAGGCTTCGCCAAGGCCGCTACCATCTTCCGCCAGGTCGCCGAAGCCGAGAAGAGCCACGAAGAACGCTTCGCAAAACTCAAGCACAACGTCGAGAGTGGCCAGGCATTCAAACGAGCCACGCGCGTCCGCTGGCGCTGCCGCAACTGCGGCCGCGTGATCGAGGGTGAAGAGGCCCCAAAGGTCTGCCCCACCTGCCAGCACCCGCAGGCCTTCTTCGAACTGCAGGCCGACAACTACTAGGCTCTGTCCCAAGCCCGATCGGCGCGGGGCCATCGCGTTTTCAGACAGATGCCGGCCCGGCAGATCGAATCGAACCCGGCCACACCCGGTCTTGAGCCTGAAGGCGATGGGAGCAGGCTATGGATCACCAGGAACCGCCGCCAGGATTCGACGAGCCGGAAAAATGGCCGCGCAATACGCCGACCAGAAAGCCCAACTACTTCGTCATTCTCGGCGTGATCCTGATCATCGTCCTGCTCGCATCCCAGTGGTCCGGCATCATGGCGTACTTCCACCGCCTGATCCCCAGCGAAGACATCGCGTGGAGGACCGATCTCCAAGCCGCACTCGCCGAGTCGCGCAAGACCCGCAAGCCGGTTCTGGTCAGTTTCACCGCCAATGCTTCGCCCTCCTGCCAGATGATGGATCGCGATGTCTGGCCCGAACCCAAGATCCAAAAACTCACCCCCTGGTTTGTCCCCGTGCGCCTGGACGCCGATGTCACCACCACTCCGCCGATCGCCCAGCACTACGGCATAAGCACGATCCCGCACATCCTGATCCTGGACGGCCAAGGCACGGTGCTCAAGGAAGGCGCCGTCATGAACCGCGACGAGATGCTCCACTTTCTGGAGGGAGCCCTGGGCAATTGACACCCAACCGCCCGACATCGTTTAGACCACCCGCATCCATTTCCCTTTTTTGACCCGGCGGTGACGGGGCTGGCATCCTCGCCTCTCAGCCTCCCCACCTCCACCTCGGCGGCTCGCCCTTCCACCAGCAGATCGCCACAAGCAGTCCGCCGGCAATCAGCACCAGCGCCGGCGTGAGCGGACCGAATCGGCCGGGGTTGCCTGCCACAACCGCCAGCCAGCCACCGACCACGGCCAGGAAGGCGACCATCACCACCCAGCCCTGCCATCGGCGGGGAAGCCCCCATCCCCATCCATATCGCTTGGCGGGAAACCAATAGTCTTTGTCTTCGGGCACCTTGGGTTCCATGGCAACACATCATACCCAACGATCTGCGGCCGCCCACCGGCTCATCGCAGAATCGGCGATCACTTGGAATCGCCGCAGAATTGCCCGAGGAGGTTCCGGGCAATC
>JBBQTU010000079.1:0-15906 GCA_038213005.1 Tepidisphaerales bacterium
GTGAAGAAGAGCTGCGCGGGCATGGCGACGATGCAATCGACGAGGTCGGCCTCGACGATCTTGCGGCGGATGTCGCCCTCGCCGCCGGTGTTGCTGGAGAGCGAGCCGTTGGCCATGACGAAGCCGGCCACGCCGCCGCCCTTGCCGTTGGGGTAGGCGAGATGGTGGATGAAGTGCTGGATCCAGGCATAGTTGGCGTTGCCGACGGGCGGGTCGCCGAAGGTCCAGCGCTTGTCACCACGCAGCAATGCGCCGGACCAGTCGGAGACATTGAAGGGAGGATTGGCGAGGATGAAGTCGGCCTTGAGGTCGGGGTGGGCATCGCGGAGGAAGGTGTCGCCGGGGGCGGGGCCGAGGTTGGCCTCGATGCCGTGGATGGCGAGGTTCATGTGGGCGAGTCGCCAGGTGGTGGGGTTGGATTCCTGGCCGAAGATGGAGACGGCGGTCTTGTTGCCTCCGTGGGCCTCGGCGAACTTTTCGGATTGGACGAACATGCCGCCCGAGCCGCAGGCAGGGTCGTAGACGCGGCCAGCGTAGGGTTCGAGCATTTCCACCAGCACACGGACGACAGAGCGGGGCGTGTAGAACTCGCCGCCGAGCTTGCCTTCGAGGGCGGCGAACTTGCCGATGAAGTATTCGTACACACGTCCGAGCATGTCGCGGGCTTTGTCGCGCGAGCCTTTGAAGCCGATCTGGGCGATGAGGTTGATCAGCCCGGCCATCTTGACCGGATCGATGCCGCGGCGGGCGTAGTCGCGGGGGAGCTTGGACTTGAGATTGGGGTTGTCGCGCTCGACGGCGAGGATGGCGTCGTCGATGAGCGTGGCGATGTCGGGGCGGGTGGCCTGGTTCTGCAGGTTGGGCCAGCGGGATTCTGGCGGAACCCAGAAGACGCGCTCGGCGGTGTATTCATCGCGGCTTTCCAGAAGACCCTCAAGCTGCACTCCTGTGATCCTGTCGTTCTCAAGTTCCGCCTTCAGAGCCTGGCGGCGGGTCTCAAAGGAATCGGAGATGTATTTGAGGAAGAGCAGCCCGAGAACAACGTGCTTGTACTCGGCGGCGTCAATCTGGCCGCGAAGCGAGTCGGCGCTTCCAGAGCGTGTCGGCATACGCAAGGTCACTGTTGTTTGTGTCGCCATTGGCCATCAATCAGAACTCCTGACGGGCTGGTCCCGAACTGCGATGGAGGAAAGCTCGGAGCCAGTCTAGCAGCGAACTCAGCAAAGCCAAGACGGGATAGGGCAAAAAGCATGGTTGGGCGAGAGCGTGGGGGTGACGGAGTGTGATGGGGCGTGCCCAGAAATCCGGGCGACGATATTGGCAACCGATGGCGCGTCTCGGCGATGGCGGTGCCAGGCATGGGCCGAGGCCCGCCGGTGGGGGCACCGGCGGCACTTGCCCGGATTTCCGGGCGTGTCCGGCTGGAGGGGAAGCGCAGAGCTTGCGCAGGTGGGCTCTTCTGGCGAGAGAGTCAAGTAGGCAGGCCGCCTGCCTACTGGGCTGCAGGCATGCCTCCAGTCTTAAGGACCGGTACATCAACAACCGTCTGTCCGGCTCAGAGAGGCCAACCCCCTCCCAGCCCCCCCGGGGGGAGGAGTAAGAAGAGATCATCGCGCCATTCCTGGCAGTTATTTGATGCGCCGGCCTTAAGGCGGGCGCATGCCACCGCAGTCCCAAGGGCCGCCTGGAAAAACGGGCATGCCCGCGCTGGGGCCATCAGTGTCCAGAAGTGCGCACGGGCAGAGCCTGAGCGGCGCTGGAACTGTGTGGCGAGTTTCCGTCATCGCTTCCTGCGTGACAGGCAGATCTTGCGCGGCGGGTCTTGCCAACGGTTGGACATGCCGATTCGTGCGGGTACTATCGGACTCGTGAATGGGATGTTGGCCAAAACCTCTTGCAGAAGACAACTCGTATGAAGATTCTTGTCACAGGCGGCGCGGGGTTTATCGGGTCGAATCTGGTGCAGCACCTGATCGCCAACACCGCGCATCACATCATCAATCTCGATAAGCTGACCTATGCTGGCAACCTCGACTCGCTGGCCCCCGTGGCGGTGAATCCCCGGTACGCCTTCGTCCAGGGGGACATCGCCGATGCGGCCCGCGTGGAGGCGATCCTCGACCAGCACCGGCCCGATGCGGTGATGCATCTGGCGGCGGAGTCTCATGTGGACCGCTCGATCGACGGCCCTGGCGAGTTTGTCCAGACCAACGTGGTGGGCACCTACACGCTGCTCCACGCCGCTCGCGGCTACTGGGATAAGCTGCCGGCCGACCGCAAGGCCGCGTTCCGCTTCCTGCATGTCTCCACCGACGAGGTGTTTGGCTCGCTGGCGGCTGATGCTGCGGCGTTCTGCGAGACGACGCCTTACGATCCGCATTCTCCCTATTCCGCCAGCAAGGCCGCGTCGGACCACCTGGCCCGGGCGTGGTTTCACACCTACGGGTTCCCGGTGCTGATCAGCAACTGCTCGAACAACTATGGCCCTTATCAATTCCCTGAAAAACTGATCCCGGTCGTGATCCTCAAGGCCTTGCGGGGCGAGAGCATCCCCGTCTACGGCAAGGGCGAGAACATCCGCGACTGGCTCTACGTGACCGATCACGCCGAGGCCCTGTGGCAGATCCTGCAGCGCGGCACGATCGGCGAGACCTACACCATCGGCGGCAACAACGAACTGAAGAACATCGACATCGTCCGCCTGATCTGCCAGCTCATGGATGAACTGAGCCCCAGCCCGAAGGTGAAGCGGCACGAGGACCTGATCGCCTTCGTCAAGGACCGTCCCGGCCACGACATGCGTTACGCGATCGACGCCGGGAAAATCCGCCGTGAACTGGCATGGACCCCACAGGAAAACCGCGAATCCGGCCTGCGCAAGACGGTTCAGTGGTATCTGCAAAACCAGCAGTGGTGGCAGCGGATCCTCAGCGGTTCATACAAACTGGAGCGACTGGGCACAGACAGCGGGATAGTATGATGGTGTTGTGTAGTCAGGTGATTGCGGAAGCGTGAGGTAAAACGATGCGAGGAATTATCTTAGCCGGCGGCGCGGGTACGAGGCTTCATCCGCTGACCAAGGCGGTCAGCAAGCAGCTCCTGCCGATCTACGACAAGCCGATGATCTACTACCCGCTGTCGGTCATGATGCTCGCAGGGCTGCGCGAGGTGCTGATCATCTCCACGCCGGTCGACCTGCCGTGCTTCAAGCGGCTGTTCGGTTCGGGCGAGCAGTTCGGCATGCGCCTCGATTATGCCGAGCAGCCCCACCCCGGGGGGCTGGCCCAGGCCTTCATCATCGGCCAGAAATTCCTCGCCAACGGTCCGGCCGCCCTGATCCTGGGCGACAACCTCTTCCACGGCCACGGCCTTTCTGAGATGGTGCGCGACGCGGCCGACCTCAAGCAGGGCGCCCGCATCTTCGCCTATCCCGTCAAGGACCCGCATCGCTACGGCATCGTCGAGTTTGACGCCGCCACCGGCCGGGCGCTCTCACTTGAGGAAAAGCCGGCCAACCCTCGCAGCAACTTCGCCATCCCCGGCCTGTACTTCTACGATGCCAAGGTCTGCGACCTCGCCGCCAATCTGAAACCCAGCCCTCGCGGCGAACTGGAGATCACCGATCTCAATCGCCTGTACCTGGAGCGTGGCGAACTGACGGTCGAGAAGTTCGGCCGAGGCTTTGCGTGGCTGGATACCGGCACGCACCGCAGCCTGGTCGAAGCCACGAGTTTCATCGAGGCGATCGAAGAGCGGCAGGGGATGAAAGTCGCCTGCCTGGAGGAGATCGCCTGGGACAACGGCTGGATCGGCCCTCAGGAGGTTGAGGCGGCCGCCCGCTCGATGGGCAAGAGCAACTACGCCGAGTACCTTCGCTTCCTGCTCAAGACCAGGGGATAGATGGCCGCCGATCCGCAGTCATCAGAAAGCCATGACCCGGTGGTTCCGCTGCGCGCCGGTGAACTGCGCGGCAAACCGCTGCGGCGCACGCTTTTCCTGGTGACGTCCGGGTGGTTCTTCGGATCGATCTGGATGAACCTGACGTCGGGCACCCCGCTGACCACCTACGCCAGGGCATTGGGGGCGTCGGAGTTCCAGTTCGGACTCCTCTCGGCGCTGCCGTTTCTGGCATCGCTTCTATCCCTGCCAGGGGCCTTGATCATTGAGGCAACCGGCAAGCGCAAGACGATCTTCCTCTGGTGGCTGTATTTCCAGCGGTTCATGTGGGTTCCGCTGGCACTGGTCCCGCTCTGGATCGTGCATCGCGGGGGCGTTGCCTCGGCGGGCCTGGCGATGACGGCGTTCCTGGTCCTGTTCTTCCTCATGCATACCGGGCAGGCGATGGGCGGGTCGGGCTGGACGGGCTGGATGGCCGACCTGATCCCCGGCAACATCCGCGGGACGTACTTCAGCCATCGCAAGCAGTGGAGCCTCATGTCGGCCATCCCGGCCGCGTGGGGCGCCGGCTGGCTGCTGGATCGCTACGCAGGCGCCGGCACCGGCATGATGATGACGCTTGGCTGGTGTTCTGTCCTGTTCGTTCTTGCGTCGTTTTTCGGGGCGCTGGATATCTTCCATTTTCACTGGGTGCCGGATGTCCCCACGCCGCCCAAGCGCGGCAGGGAACTGATTTCCAGTTGGGGTGAGCCGCTGCGCAATCCCAGCTTCCTCTGGTTTGCAGGCTTCGTCGGCACGCTCATCTTCGCCCTCAGTTTCATGGGCCAGTTCGTGACCCTTTTCATCCTGCTGCAACTGGGCGCAGGGCAGTCGGCCGGCCGGTCGGCCGGCATGAACCAGATCACCCAGATGATGCTGCTGGTCGTTCCGTCGCTGGCGCAGTTGCTGACCTACCACATCTGGGGCCGCGCGGCCGACCGCATGGGCAAACGTCCCGTGATGGTCCTGGCGGGCCTGGGGCTGGTCCCGGTCGCCATCGGGTGGTGCTTTGTGACCCGTGAGAATATCTGGATCGGATATGTCATGGCGGCCGCTGGGGCGGTCTTCTGGTCGGGCATCGAGATCGTCAATACCAACGTGGTGATGGAGTTTGCCGGTTCAGCCTCCGAACGCGGAGCCAAGGGCGGCACGGCGTATGTCGGCGTGCACACCGTCATCACCAATCTGGCCGGCTTTTTCGGCGGAATCTCGGCCGGCCTCGTCGCCCAGTTGCTCAAGGATTTCCACTGGCAGGCCCCGCTGATCCACGATTTCAGTTTCTTCCAGGTCCTGTTCCTGCTCAGCGCCCTGCTGCGACTGCTGGCGGTGGTGATCTTCCTTCCGCACGTGGTCGAGCCCACCGCCCAGCCGACCGTGGATACCTTCCGCTTCATGACCAGTAATATCTACAACAACCTCTTCACTCTCGCGATGCAGCCGCTGAAACTTGTGGGCCTGACGAACGAGGCTGAGACGCTCGTGCCCCCGCCATCAGACGACCAGCCCAACGAGCCGCCGGCGTGAGCCGGCGGGTTAGCGGATGACGGTTGCGGTTGCGAGGCAACAAGAGCGCCCTTATGGCCATACCCAACCCCGGGGTGGTGCTTGTCGGTGGGGCTGCCCCGGTCGGCCAACCCAACGAGCCGTCGGCGTAAGCCGGAGGGTTAGCGGATGACGGCTGCCGCCGCAAGGGAACAAGATCACCCTTGTGGCGATACGCAACCGGCGAGGGTGCTTGTCGGTGAGTCGGGGCCGGTCGGCCAACCCGCCGGCTCATGCCGGCGGCTCCTTGTTCGCTTCTCCATTGCGCGAATGGGAAGCGCCCTTGACATTGATCACTCGCGACAAAACCATAGTGTCCTATGCGAGCGTGGCTTCTCACATGGACGACGTATGGCTCATGGCTTCCCGGTGATTCTCGCGGCTTTGTGAGCCGACGCTGGGTTCGGGGCGGCGGCTCCGAGATCCACAACACGCCCGATACGCCTTACGACAGCCGCATTTCCCCTCTGGCCACTCATGCAGCGTCGCGCCTGCGGGGTGAGCCGATTCGCCTCAGCGTTCCGCAGGCAACTATCGTGCGGCACCAGGTCCAGGAGACCGCCGCTTTCCGCGGCTGGACTATTCGTGCCGGGGCGGTCATGGCAAACCACGTACATCTGGTTGTTGAAGTGCTGGCCACGACTCGCACGGAGGATATGCTTCGCGACTTCAAGGCTTACTCCTCTCGCTCGCTGACTCTACGTTCCGGCCAGCCGGCTTCTGGAACGTGGTGGACTGCTTCAGGCTCGTGCCGGCATCTGCCTTCGGACGACGCGTTGTATCGGGCGATCGCCTATGTGCAGCAGCAGGAATACCCGCTGGCACTATGGACGAACCCCTCGCTGTGATTGGCGCTGTCAACGAGCCGCCGGCGTAAGCCGGCGGGTTAGCGGATGACGGTTGAGGCTGCGTGGCGACAAGATCACCCTTGTGGCGACACCCAACCGGCGGGGGCGCTTGTCGGTGAGTCGGGGCCGGTCGGCCAACCCGCCGGCTCACGCCGGCGGCTCCTTGGGTGGCTCCAGAGGCAGCGGACGGTCATTTCGGCAGCATTCGATCGTCGCGCGTCATCAGCATCTTCTCGACCACCTGTTCCAGCGTCTTGCACACCTGTGCGACGTGCGCGGATGTCATGGTCGTGAAAAACGGCAGCGACACCGTGCGCTGGGCAACGTATTCGCAGATCGGAAAGCTGCCGGCTCGCGTGCCGGCCAGATGCGCCACGTGCGGCTGGAGATGGATCGGCGGAAAGTGGTTGGTGCACCCCACGCCCTCGGTGCGAAGCATGCGGATGATCTGATCGCGATCACCCGGCTCGAACAGGTCGTTCAGCCGCACGACAAAGGCGCACCAGCTCACAACCGTATCCTGCTCGATGGTCGGCAGGATGACATAGCGGCTGGTCATGAGGCGTTCAAAATACTCACGTGCGATCGCGCGACGGCGCTCGAGTATCTTGTCCAGCCGCTGCAACTGCGCCAGCCCCAGAGCCGCGTTCATCTCGGGCATGCGATAACTGAACCCCAGCCGCTGATGGGCCAGCCAGGGCGTGCCGTCGCGCCCCTGGTCGCGCAGTGACCGGCACAGGTCCGCCAGGCGCTCGTCGTCGGTGACGATCATGCCACCCTCGCCCGTGGTGATCGGGCGGCAGCCCGAGAAACTGAAGACCGACACCCGCCCGAAACCGCCGACCGCGCGGGTCTTCCACATGGCGCCAAATCCGTCACAGGCGTCTTCGATCAGCGGGATCTCGTGCTTGCGCGCCAGTTGTTCGACCTCGGCCATCCCGCCGGGGTGCCCGAAGACATCCACCGCCAGGATCGCCCGCGTGTCGGATGTCAGCGCGCACTGGATCTTTGACGGGTCCAGGTTCAGGGTCTTTGGGTCGATGTCCACGTAGACGGGGCAGGCGCCGACATAGAGGATGCTGTTGGTGGAGGCGATGGCCGAAAATGGCGTGGTCAGAACCTTGTCGCCTGGCTTGATCCCCGCCGCCAGCAGGGCGCAGTGCAGACCCGCCGTCCCGGATGAGACGGCGATGCCGTATTCACGCCCGGCGTGCCTGGCGCAGGCGTGTTCAAAGGCCTCCACGCGGGATCCGCCAGCGACGCCCGCCTTGGTCAGCGTCTCGACGACTGCGGCGATATCGGCATCGGTGAAGTCCGGCCGAGACAGTGGAATCTCCTGCGACATAGCCAATCCCTTCCCAAGCAGTTGCGCCGGTGCCTGTCAGGATGACGCTCCGGCGGATATACTGGACGATCTTTTGCGATCCGCCGGCCGGGGGTCCACGGACCCCCCAGAGGCCGGAGCACTGAATGGTATTCTAACGAATCAGGAAGCAAGTGGGCATGAGTGAACGCGCGGCAAAATCCGGCAAATCCCTGGCGGCCTTCTGGTGGGCGTGCAGTTACCTGCGCCCTCACCGCGGCGCGGTCGTGATCTCGATCGTGTGCGCCCTGCTGGTCGGAGGCGCGATGGCGGGCGGTCTGGGCACCATGCTGCCGATCATCCGCGTGCTGTTCAACGGCGACACGGTGCAGGCCTGGCTGAATCGACAGATCGTCGAGCAGCGCATGGGCGTGAAACTCGCTGAGACGTCTGATCAGTTCACAATCGTTCGGGTCAACCGGGGCGACACGCGACCGTTGCCTGCCGAGAAGGCCGGCGTTCGTCCCGGCACGATCGGGCCGATCAGTGTCCCGGGCACCGACGCCATCCTGGCGCAGCTTGCCGATCCTGCGCAGGCCACTGCCAGCCTGGCGGTGGGGGAGGCCTCGCCGGTTGTCGTCCAGCTCAAGGCCGTCCCGTGGTACATGGCAAGAGCCCGAAGCGTCGTCGCGGCCATGCCCGATCGTGCGCACCCCGTCGCCGCCGTCGGCTCGGTCTTTGTCGTGCTTGGGTTGGTGTCGCTCTTCGGGAACATGATCCGCTTCGTGCAGGAATACATGACCAGCCGGGTGGCCATTCTGGCGGCCAACGACCTGCGCCGGCGCCTCTACGATCACCTCCTGCACGTGCCCATGTCGATCATCTCGCGTTCAGGCTCCAGCGATTTCACCAGCCGCCTGACGCAGGACACCCTGATGCTGCAGGAAGGCTACAAGACGCTTTTGGGCACCACCATTCAGGAGCCCATCCTCATCACCATGGCGATGGGAGTGGCTTTGTATCTCGACTGGCGGCTGACCTGCATCATCCTGGTGTTTGCCCCGGTCATGGGTGTGATGGTCCGCGTGCTGGGAAAAAAAATGCATCGCCTCAGCCGCAGGAGCCTGCAGACCTCCGCGACCATGCTCGGGCAGATCGAAGCCACCCTCCAGGGGCTTCGCGTGGTCAAGGGCAGCAATGCCGAACCGTGGGAACGCCGACGCTATGTCACCATCATGGACAAGCTGGTCGAGCAGGCCCTGAAGATGAGCCGCATCGATGCGTTCAGCACGCCGGCGCTGGAGACCTTCACCATCCTGGTGGGCGGGTGCATCGTCATGGCGGCCGCCTATCTGGTCATGGTCGCCGAGCCCCACATGAGCTCGGGCACCTTTCTGGCGATCATGGTCTGCCTCATGATGATTGCCGAGTCCGGCCGAAAGTGCGCCAAGGTCAGCACCATGCTTCACAAGGCGAGCGCCGCGGCCGAGCGGGCCCGCGAAGTGCTGGAACTGCCGGTGGAACGCCCGCGAGAACTCGGCATCACGCTGAACCGACCTCGCGTCATGCTTCGCCCCATCCAGCGCGAGGTGGTCTTCGAGAATATCACCTTCGCCTATCCCGGTTCGCCGACGCCCGCCCTTCGCGATGTGAGCCTGACCGTGAAGAAGGGCACGGCCATCGCGGTGGTCGGCCGCAATGGCTCAGGCAAGACCACGCTGCTGGCGCTGCTGCCGCGGTTCTACGACCCGCAGGGCGGGCGCATCCTCATCGACGGTTTTGACACGCGCGAGGTGACCCTCAAGAGCCTGCGGTCTCATATCTCCATCGTTACGCAGGACTCGGTGATCTTCCCCGGCACGATCGCCGAGAACATCGCCTATGGCGTGCGCAAGCCTTCACACGAGGCAATCGTCCAAGCCGCCACACGCGCTTACGCGCATGACTTCATCATGCAAAAGCCGCTGGGCTACGACACCATGCTGGGCGAACTGGGTGGCCAGCTTTCCGGCGGGCAGCGTCAGCGCATCTGCATCGCCCGCGCCATCTACCGCCAGTCGCCCATCCTCATCCTCGACGAAGCCACCAGCCAGGTGGATGCCGAGAGCGAAGAACTGATCCAGCAGGCCATCGAGCAGGTGATGCACGGCCGGACGACCTTCGTGATCGCTCACCGCTGGCAAACCATCCGCTCGGCCGACCTTGTCGCCGTGCTCGAAAAAGGCCAACTCGTAGGTCTGGGAACCCATGACGAGCTGATCACCAGTTGCGATGCTTACCGACAGCTCTACGAGCGTCAGATCGATCCGGGATCAGCGCCCGGCCGAGATGCCTCGGGAGCGTAACCAGGAGCCACCATGACCGGACTTGAGCGTGTGAGATCGACGATCACCACCGGCGCCAGCGACTGTCTGCCGCTGATGCCCATCACGATGATGTTCGCCGCCGATCGCATCGGCCAGCCTTATCGTCGATATGCCACCGACTACCGCGTGCTGGCCGAGGCCCAACTGCGCGTCGCCGAGCAGTTTGATTTCGACTACGTCTCGGTTATCTCCGACCCGGCGCGAGAGGCATCCGACTGCGGCGCCAAGATCCGCTACTTCGACGACCAGCCGCCCGCCATCGACGAGGAAAATGCGCTGTTGACCGACAAGACCGTCCTCGCCACGCTCCGCCAGCCCGACCCGTTGGGTGGCGGGCGCATGCATGACCGCGTCAAGGCAGTCGAACTGCTCACCAGCCGCATCGGCGGCCAGAAGATCGTCGAAGGCTGGGTCGAAGGTCCCTGCGCCCAGGGCGCGGACCTTCGCGGCATCAACACCCTGATGCTGGACTTCTTCGACGACCCCGCATTCATCAATGAGCTGTTCGGCTTCGTCATCGAGATGGAGACGCAGTTCGCACGCGTCCAGGTGCAGGCGGGGGCGACCCTTATCGGCATCGGCGACGCCGCCGCCTCGCTGGTCGGCCCGGAACTTTACCGCGAATTCGTCTGGCCGTGGGAAAAGAAGCTCGTGGACAACGTGCGAGCCATGGGTGTCCTGACTCGCCTGCACATCTGCGGCAACACGCGATCCGTGCTCGCCGAGATGGGCCAAATCGGCGCCGACATCGTTGACCTGGATTACTTCAGCCCTATCGGCGAAGGCCGCGCCGCCATGGGCCCCCATCAGACACTCCTGGGCAACATGGATCCCGTGCGTGTGATCAGGAACCAGACACCCCAGCAGATCTACGAAGCCACGGCGGCGTGTCACCGCGAAGCCGGCCGCCACTTCATCGTCGGCGCCGGCTGCGAAATCCCCCGCGGCACCGCCGACGAGAACGTCCACGCCCTGCGTCGCTACGCTCGCGAAAATCGGTAACGGCGGACCCTATGCCGCCATGACGGCGCGGAGGCTTTACGCTACAAGTGCCGCGCGGGTCATCCCGTGGTCTCTGGCGTAACAATCTGCCCGTTCGAGCAAATCCGGAGGCAAGGTTACCAAGATACGCCGCGCCCTTTCGGCCGGTTGCTTGGCGGGCCGCCCGCGACCCCGCTTGGCCAGGCTCCACTGTTTGCGCTGAGCGGCGGTCAGTGGCTTACCCACGCTCAAGTCTTCTTGATCATACTTCGCCACCTCGGTATTGCGCTGGGCGTCAGTCATTGCCATGAATCGTTCGTAATAGCTTTTCTTTTTCATCTCGTTCTCCTTCGATGTTGGGAGATTTCGTTTGGCACCAGCGGCCTGCAATGGATGATGTAAACCACCGCTTCGGGGCTGTACATGAAGACCACCTGAATAAAGCGTCCGCCCGAAACCTGACCGCGAACGCGGTACTTGCCGTCGCCTATGTACTCCGGATAGGGTCGTCTTGCCCGAGCGTGCAAAGCGGCGGAAGATGAATTGAGGAAGCGGCTGAACCATGCCCTCCCCACTTGAGTCCAAGCGGATCGTCACGCGATCAGAGCGTTGCGGGGCAGATCAAGGTGATTGGGTATCTCTTGAAATCGTTGGTATTGAAGGTCAGGATGCTGGCGATGCCATAGGTTTACATCCAGGAGAATCATTCATTCTCCAGGCGGGTGTAGAGCGTGTCACGCGAGTAGTCCACCCCGCCGGCCTTGACCGTGAATGGCTCCATTTCGTCAAAAACATCGGTACCGGAAAGGTTTTCGGGCCGATCTGCCGGATCGTCGAGAAAGACGATCGCCTCAAGAACCTCTCCGCTCATGTGGGCGACCGATTCGGCGATCTGCTGCTTGGAACCGGTGAGAAGCTGTGTTTTCATCATTAACCTCGCGCCGAACTCACTATCGCACTATAGCAGTAGTAGTCTGACACAGAAGACCGAAGGCGGGTCCTCCGTTTTGCGTTGCGCGACTCAGCGGCGCAGCGGCCTTTCGATCCCAGGCTCGTTTTCCTCAGACCCTTGTCTCCTGTCCGAATCTGCAGCTCGTCTAGCGATGAACAGATAGTTGAACCCGCGCAGAAAAAAGTTCCCCTCATCGGCGGCCTTGCGGTAGTTGCCCATCTCCAGCGTCTTGTTGTGACGCGTGACGCAGATCGTGTCCACCGGTTCCAGCAGTTTCTTCAGCATCGCGAACAGCTCAAACCCGATGGGGTAGAAGCCTTTGCCCTTGACGAATGAGTCGCTGACGTAGAGCCCCAGATGCCCGCCGGGCTTCAGCACGCGGTGGGTTTCGGCAAAGACCTTTTCCATCGCCGCGTAATACGCACCGTCGGCCGCCTCAAGTTTGCCGATGTCGCGCGGGTCCGGACCGTAGTCCAGGTGGGTAGAGTAGGGCGGGTCCATGAAGACCAGATCCACCTTGCCGGTCAGTTCCTGCGGCAGTTTGCGGGCGTCCACCCGGAAGATGTCCTTGCGGGTGGGATGCACATCATATCCCAGCGCCCGGCGATTCAGGTCGCGGGCCACATCCAGCGTCGTGCCGCTGCCGCAGAACGGGTCGACCACCAGGTCCTTCTCTTTGGTGTAGCGGTGCAGCAGGTTCCAGATGATGTAGCTGGGCGTCGCGCCTTTGTACGCGGCGTCGCCCTGCATCCCCTGGCCGTAGTGCTGCGAGGGATAGTCCCACAGAGTTGTAACCTGTGGCCGAAGCGGTGGTTTTTTGAACTGCATGACGCCTGCCAGTCTATTCGCAAGAGGCCTCGGCCGCGACGCGCACGCAGCCCAAAAATGCCGACGCCGCGGAAGCGGCCGGGTTACCGAAGGCACAGAACCTTGCTGTTTAGGGATGCTTCCTTTCGGACCTGACCCGGTTCACAGCACGACCCTTGCATCGGACCCGACCGCATTCCGCGGCGGCGTGCATTACGACCGTTGTTGTACCCGAAGCCCCGGCGAATGCCAATCCCACGAGCGATTCCGGGTTGGCGTGGGGCAAAAAAACGGACTTATGCCGGATAGCGGTGCTGCCACTCTGCTTCCTGCTGAAGCGTGCCGTGTTTCATGGACCCTTTGGGGAACCGGGCGCGCGACTTTTCCAGTAGTCTGGGCGTCGGTGGAGGTGCATCACTGCCAGAATGAGAATCCTACCGGAGTCGGCGCTGTAGATCACCCCGTAGGGGAAGCGGTTAGCGAGGCACCGCCGGGATACCTTGGCCCGTCTCTGGCCAAGCTTCAGGATGGCCTATGATGCGGTCAATGGTGGCGAATATCTCCAGCGAGAAGTCCTCACCCAAGCCGAGTTTGCACTCTTCGTAGTAGTCGATTGCCTGCAGGAACTCCTGCTCGGCTTCAGGATGGAAATGGAAAGTCATCGGGCAAAGCGCTCCCTGACTCGTGCCAAGACCTGAGCACCAGACACGGCCACTACGCGCCCGGCGCGAAGTTCGGCCAGTCGATGCTCGGCGACTGCCGACCATGCCCTGTCAATCTCGGCATCGGGAGCGTTGAGGGTCCGAAGCAGGGACTCTGCAACAAGGGCTCGCTCCTCAACCGGCAGCGCAGAGGCCTCTTCAATGATCTCTTTCATGCCATGCATCGTGCTTCTCCGGCTGACGACCAACAGAACGTACCATGCTCTCGCGAGGGCAGCAAGCGAGGAGGACAGACCGGCCTCATCCGCATACGTCGTCCGGATCAAGATGCCCGGCATCGTTCAAACGCCTCACTCGCCATCGCTGTAACTGTCCGTCCATCTGGCATTCCAACTCCATCACCGAGCAGTTGACGATGTTCACCACCTCCGGCTGGCGCTGCCCGGCCGCCAGCGGCAGGGCGCCGTAATGAAGCATCTGCAGAATGCTCCGCAGCGGCCCGCCATGTGCAACCACGACGATCGTGGCAGCGGCGGGGTGCTGCGCGCCCAGGCCGCACACCGCATCGCGGATTCGCTCGATGAACTGCGGCAGACTTTCCGCCCCGGCCGGGGTGTGCTCGCCGACCGCCGCCAGCCAGATGCCCTCAACGCCGACGACACGGCCCTCCAACTCGCCCAGCGAGCGTTCGCGCCACTGCGGGTCATAGACGATCGGCGCTTGGATCGCGGCCGCGATGATCTGCGCCGTCTCGGCCGCCCGGCAGAGGTCCGACGAAACCACCACGTCGGCCAACAACCCCTCGCCCGCCAGACGCCTGGCCAGTTGCCGCGCCTGCTGTCGCCCCGTCTCATTCAGCGGCACCTGCCGCTGTCCCTGGGCGATGCCGCTGAGGTTGTCATCCGTCAAGCCGTGCCGCACCAGCAGCACCCGCAAACTTCGTGTCTGACTCATTCACTTTCTCACAACAAGCGTGTCGGCCAGCAGGTCGTGCAGGGCCTGCTTTCTCTGGGTCCAGCCGGCCATCATGTAGCCGATGCCCAAGGTCAGCCCCGACAGCATTTTGCCGAAATAGCGCCCACTGGCCCGCCCGAAGGTGATACGCTGGCCATCCATGTCCGTCACCTTGATCCCCAGCGCCATCTTGCCCAGCGTTCCCTGGTGCGCCGACGACTCCATCAGTGCGTAATAGAACCAGCCGAGAATCAGCGCGAAGAAGTTTGTTGTGCACGAGACCATGAGGAACGACAGCAGTTGCTCCGGCGTCGGCTCCTCGGGCAGTGCTACTCCCATCAGCGCGGGGACCGCCCGAGCGATTGGATACCCTGGGATGGCCAGGATCACCGCATCGATCAGGTACGCCGCGACGCGCTTCCAGAATCCGGCCGGGATGCTCGACTGCCCGCTATAGTCCAGCGGCTGCGGCAATTCCGACGCGTACCCCGTCGGCGGCAGAGGCAAAGGCTGACGCTCGTCCAAAGGAGAACCAGGCCAGGCCGCGGGCTCCGGCGCAGGGATCTGGCCGGGAAACGCGCCAGCCAGCGATGCCGCCTCGCCGGCAGCCTGCCACTGCTCCATCCCCACCGTCCAGACAAGATCGCCAGCACCCACCCGCCCGCTGCTGCAGAGCGATCGGAGCTGCTCCAGAGTCACGGGACCTTCCCGCTGATTGTTCGGTGCGTAATACCACATGTCCTGCTGCATAGTCACCCGCCTCCATCGCCGGCAAGAGCGGAGAGTAAACGCCCTACGGGCGCTTCGCAACCACCAGGGTCGGCCACTGCTCGCCCGATGGCAGTTGCCCGCGCAGTGACCAGCCCGAAGACAGATAGTACGCCTCGACGACCGCGCGCATCGGCGAAGCCGTCAGCGGACGCACATCCTCGCCCGACTCTCGCGGCAGCAGCGACTGCCAGCGCAGCGTCAGAGTTTGCCCGGCCGGCAGCGCGCACTCATACGCCACCGGTTTGCCGCCGTCGTAAACGAGCTGCGGCATCACGCTCGCCGCCTGCTGCCGTGACGCGAACACCGGCATCAACCCACTGCGCCACGGAATCCTCGCCCGCCCACCCGACAGGCCGCCCACCAGCACCCAGTGATCGGCGCGCACCACGTCGTCGGCCACAAGGATGCTCGCCTGCACCATGGCGGCGGGGGGCGCACTGCCGGACCAGATCACAATTCCCACCGTTGCCCCGCCCGCCGCGACAAGCGTTGCGGCCACTCGCCGCCGCCCCTTCAGCATCGCGCACGCCAGGACCATCCCCGCCACGCCCACGGCGACCGCGACGATCTGCCGGCGGAACTCAGGCGCTTGCCGAGGTTGCCACATCTGGGCCGCCGCGTACGTATCGGGCTCCCATGGGTAAAGCCACGCTCCGGCCAGCGGCGCCCTGAGCACCCAGCCGCCTTCGATCGCCTTCCATGGCAGTCTGCCCGCCGGCGGAGGCTCGCCGCTGACGCACACCCCCGTGCCCGTGGCGATAAGGTCGCCCAGCCACGCATCGCC
>JBBQTU010000080.1:0-15854 GCA_038213005.1 Tepidisphaerales bacterium
GCCAAGGCCAAGGGGATCACCTTGAGTCTGAAATACATCCCCAAGGATGTGTTTGACAAGCGGGCGGTGGAACGCGGGCAGGTGCAGTTCTATGACGTGGCGTATGTGGAGGTGTTGCCCAAGGTGGACAAGCAGAGCGTGACGGTGACGCTGAAGGATTTCGGCGTCTTCTACCAGCAGGATGACCTGGACGAACTGGGCCAGACGCTCAAGCCCGGCGGCAGCAAGGTGACCGTGGAAGGCGGGCAGGTGGTAAAGGTCAGCAAAGACAAACAGGGCATCGTCTCCCGCGACGTCCTCACGAAGAAGTGGTCGGACTGGGTGGATTACTGGGCGGTGGATTTCGACTACGCAAGCCGCAAGGAAATCATCCGTGTGGTGGAGGATGGGAAGGAGCGGGAGGTGTGGACGGGAAACTACATCTTTGAGAACGAGTGGCAGAGCTTTCGGACGCGGAAGGATCGCAAACTGGAGTTGACCAGCACCGCCCATGCCTACGAGAAAAAGGGCGTGTACAAGATCGCCGTGAAGGTGATCGACATCTTCGGAAACGACACGACGAAGGTAGTGGAGGTGAAGGTATGATAACCCGAATCGAGATTGAGAACTTCAAGAGCCTGCAGAAGGTGGACCTGGCACTGGGGAACCTAAACCTTTTTGTAGGAACCAACGCCAGCGGCAAGTCGAACTTCTTCGATGCGCTACGCTTCTTGCAGGGGGTTGGCTACGGATTCACGATTGATGAGATTCTGAACGGCAAGCCCAAGAGCGCTAGCAGCGAAGTGTGGGAAGGAGTTAGGGGAGGAGGTGCCATGGCTGCGTTCGTGGGTAAGCAACGCAAACAAGTTCAAGAGTCAGCAATGCTGAAATTTGGTGTGGAGTTTGTTCACGAAACCCATCACTATCGTTATGAGATTGGTATCGCTCCGGTGCCGGCCTTGGTTCGACGGGAGAAGCTTCGGGTTGACGGGCGAGAGGTGTATCGACATGCTTTCGACGACATCCCGGAAGTCCCAGCCATGGAGGTGGCGTTTCCCATCACGAATGGATCGGTCAGCTACCGCAGCTATTCCACATCTAGCCCTTTCCTGCATCAGCTTCTTCGTCATGGTTCTGTAGCCGATGGAGAACAGAAGCACATCGAAGCGTGCGTCACTGAACTGCGCAATATGCAGCGACTCGATCCCTCGCCTGGAGTCTTGCGTGATTACTCAAGGGCACAAAGTGTCAAGCGAATGGGCGAGCGGGGAGAGAACTTCGCAGCTTTGGTCAAGACCATTCTGAGCGATCCCAAAGACCACGAAGCCTATGTATCTTGGCTGAAGCAGTTGACGCCAGTGGAACTGGACGACGTGAGCGTGCTGGCCGGCGCCCTTAGCGAACCGCTGTTTGCCATCCGCGAGGCTGGCGTGGATCGTCCGGCACCGATCCTGTCCGACGGTACTTTGCGCTTTGCCGCGATTGCGGCCGCGTTCTTCCAGAAAGACATGCCCGATATTCTCACCGTCGAGGAGATTGAGAATGGCATTCATCCGAGCCGACTGCGGCTTCTGGTGGAGTTGCTGCGTTCCCAGTCCAAAGCTGGGGACCGCCAGATCATGGCCACAACCCACTCACCCATCGTGCTGGCGTGGCTGAAACCTGAAGACTACCAGCACACCTTCTTCTGCAAACGCGATGAGGACACGGGGGCGTCGGTGATCAGGGCTTTGGACCAGATCCCGAACTTCATGGATCTGGTGAAGAAGCACCCGATTGGCGATCTGTTCGCCGAAGGCTGGCTGGAGGGGTCCCTGTGAGCTTCAATGTAAAAGTGATTCCGGAAGACCCGACCAACAACGGTTACATGCTTAAGCCGCTGGTGGTTGGCATCATGGACGCCTGCGGAAAGCCCAATGCCCGCGTGGATGTCCTGACCAGCCCCCGAGCGCAGGGATACGACCACGTGAAACAGCTCATCAAGGATGAGATTCTCGACGCGTATGCCCACTATGACCTGCTGCTGTTCCTGCCGGATGCCGACGGAAAGGACCGCGAGGATGAGTTCCATGCGTTGGAGCGACTGGCAGGGCAGAAGAACGTGCGTTTGCTCTGCTGCGCCGCCGTGCAAGAGGTCGAGGCTTGGCTGCTGGCTGGTCACGTTGAGAAGCTCGGCCGGGCGTGGAACGAGGTCCGCGGCGATGTGTCCGTCAAAGAGAATTTCTTTAACAGATTTCTAGCACGCCATGGCGATCCGAGGCGGGCCGGCGGCGGGCGCGATCTGCTGATGAAGGAAACGCTCACAAACTACGGCGGGTTGGTTCAGCGGTGTCCGGAGTTGGGCGAGCTGCAGCGACGAATTGCCGATGTGATCAGAGAGGCCGCAAATGCCGATTGATGCCAAGTTTCCCATAGACCCGCACGTGATGCTGGACCCCGATATCCGCTGGTACCCCGGCGACCAGATGGAACTTTACACCGAGGATGGCTACGCGCGGCTCCTGCCGCCGCTGGTCTACAGGGTGCGACAGGGCGTCAAGGCATGGCGCGACGGCGGCTATGCAGGGGCCAGTGACACCACGCGGGCGCTGCTCAGTCACTGGTTCAGGACCGACCATTCACTCGTGCAGGCGGATGGGACGCTGGTGCCCTTCCAGTATTACTTCGCGCAGCGCGAGGCGGTGGAATCGGCCATTTGGCTCTACGAAGTACAACGGGCGCACGATCCCTACGCACTGATCAAGTTCGATGGTTCGGGGCGCGTCTCCAAGGGCATGTTTGATGAGGATTGGACGCGATATGTGATGAAGCTGGCGACCGGAGCGGGCAAGACCAAGGTCATGAGCCTGCTGCTGGCGTGGGCGTATTTCCACAAGCGGTATGAAGCCGGTTCAGACCTCTCAACCAACTTCCTGATCATTGCCCCGAACATCATCGTATTGGATCGCCTGCGGGCAGACTTCGACGGCCTGAAGGTGTTCTTCAAAGACCCCGTCTTGCCGGACAACGGCCACGAGGGGCAGAACTGGCGGGATGACTTCCAGCCGACCCTGCACGTACAGGATGAGGTTGGAGTAGTCTCGGATACTGGCAACATCTTTCTGACTAACATTCACCGGGTGTTTGAGAACGATGCCGCGCCATCGGTCGATGATGACAACACGATGGACTACTTCTTTGGCAAGCGGCCGACGGGGCAGACCAATGATTCGCAGGTGGACTTGGGGCAGATCGTGCGCGAGGTGCCGGACTTGGTGGTGATCAATGACGAGGCCCACCATATCCACGACCCGAGGCTCGCATGGTTCAAGAACATCCAGGACATCTCCAACCAGTTGCGCCTCAAGGGTGGCAAGTTGTCCGTGCAACTGGACCTGACGGCTACCCCAAAGCACGAGAACGGGGCTATCTTTGTCCAGACGATCAGCGACTATCCGCTGGTCGAGGCGATCCGCCAGGGGGTGGTGAAGACGCCGGTGCTGCCGGACGGTCCCTCCCGCGCCAAGCTGACCGAAAAAGCCAGCGACAAGTTCGTTGAGCGCTACGAGGAATATCTGCACCTGGGCTACCTGGAATGGGAGAAGCGGTATAACGAGCTTAAGGGCTCTGGGAAAAAGTCGGTCTTGTTCGTCATGACCGAGGACACGCGCAACTGCGACCAGGTGGGGGAGTATCTGGAGGCTCGTTACCCCGAGTTGCAGGGCAAGGTTCTGGTCATCCACACGAAGAACAACGGCGAAGTTTCCGAAGCTTCTTCGGGCAAGAGCAAGGAGGAACTGGAGAAACTACGCAGGGAAAGCCGCGATATCGACAACGCCGACAACCGGTACAAGGCAATTGTGTCGGTCATGATGCTGCGCGAAGGGTGGGACGTGCAGAACGTGGTCGCAATCGTCGGGCTGCGGCCAATGAAATCAGACAACAAGATTCTTCCGGAACAGGCGTTGGGCCGCGGCCTCCGGCTGATGTATCGCGGGTGGAGTGGCGAAGGCGGTTTGCCGATTGCCGAGAAACTGAGCGTGGTTGGCACCGAAGGGTTCATGCAGTTCGTGGAATCTATCCGCAACGAAGGTGTAGAGCTTGAGTATTCGCCCATGGGCGAGGGTACGAAGCCCAAGTCGCCCGTGGTGGTTGAGGTGGACCACGACAACCAGGACAAGGACATCGAGAAACTGGACGTGGAACTGCCCGTCCTGGCCCCGCGGATTCACCGTGAATACAAGAACCTCGCCTTGCTTGACCTGATGAAGCTGCCGCGACCGGCCCTTGTGGTGAAGGACTATTCCGAGCAGGAGAAGAGGCAGATCGTCTTCAAGGACATCAACACCGAGCAGGTCAGCCATACGACCGTGCTGGACTCGCTGCTGACGCCTTCACATCAGAGCGCCGTAGGCTTCTTCACCCGAACGATCATGCGCGACCTGCGCCTTGTGGGCGGGTTCGACCTGCTCTACGGGAAACTCAAGGAGTTCATGCAGGCATCACTGTTCAAGACGCCTGTCGATCTGGACGATCTGAACGTCTTGCGCAACCTCTCAGAGCCGGATGTTGCCCGAGCACTGTTCGAGATATTCAAGAAGGCCATCAACGAGTTGACCGTGCAGGACAAGGGATCGACGGAGATTCGCGATACGATCAAGATCAGCAAGATCCGCCCCTTTGTCGTCAACGATCAGAAATACCTCGTCCCCGCCAACTCCGTCTTCAACAAGATTGTCGGTGACAACGACTTTGAACTCGCACTCGCCGCTCTGCTGGCGGGATCAAAGCAGATCATCTCGTTTGCCAAGAACCCCACGCGCAAGCCCGGCGCGTTCAAGATCGAGTATCAGACGGCCGATGGCGGCATCGCTGATTACTACCCCGATTTCATCGTGAAGGAGACGGAGGCGGATATCTGGATCATCGAGGCCAAGGGTCGCGAAGACCTTGATGATCCTCGAAAATGGGAACGCCTGAAGCAGTGGTGTGCCGATGCAACGCTCCGAGACCAGCACCGCCAGTTCCATCCGCTGTTCATACGCCAGGAGGATTGGGACAAGTACAGCCCCAAGACGTTCAAGGCGATGTGCGACACCTTCCGTGCCCTTCCCGCGCAATAGCACGCCCTGCCCCTTCGGTCCCCTCCCGTGCAACTCCGCCGCCACACGCGGCGAGCCTCTTCCATGCAACCATCGAATCCATTCTCTCGCCGTGCGACATCCATCTCCCTCGGCGTCACCCAAGTCATCCCCTACATATTCTGGCGGAGTTGTTGACCTTGGCAGACCGCGCATTGCACACTATTGCCAAATCTCACTCTTCCCTAGGGAATCCGCTCTCCAGAAAATGAAAAGATTTTTGAAGATTTTTAACCCTCTGTCATTCCAGCACTTGTCATTTTGTCGTACCCGAAAACCTCCCTTATAGTAGAGGCGCTATGTTTTTGGTCGCCTCTCTGACCCGGCGTTGAGGCCTCGCCAGCAATTCTTTGAAAAGTGAATACCATCCGTGTCCAGCGCGTCGCCCGCCCCGGCCAGACCGCGTGAGACAGATTGAGACAGTATGAGACACTCAGCCGCCCCCACCTTGCCTCCGCGTTTCCGAGTTTCAGCTTTCCGCAGTTTGAGTTGTTCGCATTTCGATCTTCGGATTTCGACCTTTCCGCCCCAGGCGGCGAAACTTGAGCGCCTTGCCCCCCAATTCGCGCATAACTCCTTATGGCACAAGCCCTCGCGCTCCCCCGCCCCCCCCTCGCGAAAGGCTGCGCACCTTGCCCGATCTCCGACCCTGAGACACCCGGCACCGCGCCTCGCCACCGCCCTCCTGTTGACGGCCGCCGCATGATCGCAACACTCTTGAGTCCAGTGAGACTTGCCGCGCTCTCAATAGCCTTGTGCTGCTGCAACGGCGCTGCCTACATTGACACGCAGTTGCGGAGCCTCGCCCGGCAGATTCGCCGGCCGGATGAACTGGTCGTATGCGATGACCACTCCGACGACGATACCTGCGAAAGGGTCGTGCGCTTCGCCCGCCACGCCCCGTTCCCTGTCCGGCTGGTCATCAACCCCATCCGCCTGGGCGTCACGCGGAACTTCAACCAGGCCATCTCCCTGTGTCAGGGGCAATTCATCGCCCTTTGTGATCAGGATGACCGCTGGCACCCTGCAAAACTGCAGTATCTTGAGGAAGCTCTGGCAGTTTCACCCAACCTCGGCTACGTTTGGTGCGATGCCGATTTGGTGGACCAGTCGCTCCAGCCCATCGGCCGGCGGTTGTGGGACGTTCTTGGCCCGGGAGCACGGCAACGTGAGCTTCTGCTCAGTGGCCGGGGAATGGAAGTGCTGGTCCGGAATAACGTCGTGACTGGCGCGATGATGCTGTTTCGCTCCAGCTTTCGTGAGATCATCTGCCCGATTCCGGATGGATGGCTCCATGATGCGTGGATTGCCCTGGCACTGACGGCGATGGGCGACTGTGCGATGGTGAACCGCCCTCTGGTGGACTACCGCCAGCATGGCAGGCAACAGATCGGTGCCAGGCGCAATGGGCTGCTGGGGCAACTGGAAACGGCTCGGCGGATGGAGCAAGGGTATTTCCAGCAGGATCTAGCCCGCTGGGAGGCGGCGGTCGAGCGCCTGCAGCGGTTCGGCGAGCGATTACGCAGGCCCGATGCCTTGCCGCTGGTGCGAGAGCGCCGCGACCATGCCCGTCGCCGACTGGAGATGCGAGAGCGGCCGGACCTTCGTTGGGATCTGGCTGCTGGCGAGGTCTGGACGCAGGGATATCGGCGATTCGCCCTCGGCTGGAAAAGTCTGGTGCAGGATGCGCTACTAACAGTGGAGTGAGATTTTGCGAGTATCGGTCGCTTTGTGCAGTTTCAATGGCCAGGCATTCATCGAGCAGCAACTCGAGAGCATCGCCGCACAGGAACATCGCCCGATCGACATGGTGGTCTGCGACGATGGATCGGCCGACGGTACAGTGGGGGTCGTCCAGCGGTTCGCCGCCCGGCACGCCGACCTGAACGTGCGGCTGGTTTGCAACTCCACGCAGCTTGGCACGACCCGCAATTTCGAGCAGGCCATCCGCCTTTGCCAGGGCGAGGTCATCTTCCTGAGCGACCAGGATGATGTCTGGATGCCCGGCAAGATTCGCCGCCTGCTGCAGGAGATCGACCGCGGCGCCGACCTGGCCTTCAGCAACGCACAAGTCGTCGACCATTCCCTGTCGCCCCTGGGCTACCAGCTCTGGGATTCCCTGTGGTTTGGCCCCTCCGAGCAGGCCAGCGTGCGCGATGGCGCGGCTCTGGAGGTGTTTCTCAAGCATGTCGTGGCCGCCGGCGGAACCACCGCTTTCCGCGCAGGCCTCCGCGAGTTGGCATTGCCCATCCCCAACATGCCCGTGGCCCACGACGCCTGGCTGGCTTTGATGGCCGCCGCCGTCGGCCGCGTGCATATCGTTGACGAGCCGCTGATCTCCTATCGTCTGCATGATGCCAACCAGGTCGGTCTGCGGAAGTTGAGCCTCCGCCAGCAATTTGAGCAGGCCCGCAAACAGATCGACCGCCGCGCCTTCCGCTACGCGGCCGACCTCCACACCGAAGCCCTGCGCAGGCTGACCAATGGCATTCCGGAGCGTTACCACCTCCATGACAACGTGCCTCGCCTGCTTCGCCAGAAGATTCTCCACGCCGAGTCGCGCGATGCTCTGAACGGCTCGGCAGCAAACCGTACCAAAACGGTTCTTGGCGAATTGCTCAGTATGCGGTATTTTCGTTATTCATACGGATGGAAGAGCGTTGCCCAGGATCTCTTTTTGAGATGAGGCAGCGCAAAGCGTGGGAATGGAATCACCGGCCGCCACGGCTGACATGGAGCAGATGACTGCACTGTATCGACAACTTGGCCCCATCGCCCAGCCGCAGGACACTGCGGACGTGCGGCCGCAGGCCGAGACAGGCGATTCCACCGCTTTGACCCCCGTCGCCCACCCGAAGATTCTGCTGATCATCCCGGCCTTCAACGAAGGTGAATCAGTCGCGAAGCTGGTCTCGCGTCTGCGGCTGGCCGTTCCCGAGGCCGATGTACTGGTCGTCGACGACGGCTCGACCGACGACACCGCGCGCCGGGCCTGCGGCAGCAGTTACGTTGTCAGCCTCCCCTTCAACCTCGGCATCGGCGGGGCCATGCAGACCGGCTACCGCTTCGCCGAGGTGCATGGCTACGATATCGCCGTCCAGGTCGACGGAGATGGCCAGCACCGTCCGGGTCAGGTACAGCGACTGGTGCAGCAGTTGATGGACGGCAAGACGGATTTCGTCGTCGGCTCTCGCTTCCTCGGCGAAGGCCACTACGCTCAGAAGCCCGCCCGCCTCGTCGGCGGATGGCTCCTCCGCTGGATGCTGCGGCAACTCACCGGCCTGCACATCACCGACTGTACCAGCGGCTTCCGAGCCGCCAATCGGCGCGTGATCCGTGCCTTCGCCCACTGGTATCCCGAAGACTATCCCGAGCCCGAGGTCATCCTCCTGCTTCACCGCGCCGGGTATCGCGTTGCCGAGATCGCGGTCACCATGCGACAGCGCAGGCGGGGCCAGTCGAGCATCAGCTATATCGGCGGCCTGTTCTATGTCGTCAAAGTCGCTACCTGCCTCCTGCTGGACATGGCCCGTCGTCCCTACAACAACGGGAAGGTCGGCGGACTATGAGTCACGAGTGGATCAAGTCGCTGATCCTGATCGCATTCGGCCTGACGATGTGCGCCATCGCCCTGCGCCGCCTGCGCCTCTATCGCCTCAAGGAACGCTACGCCTTGCTGTTCATCTTTCTCGGAGCGCCCTTCCTGGTGCTGGCGATCTGGCCGGCCGCCGTGGGCAAACTCTCCCAAGTCCTGCACATTCAATACAACACCTTCAGCCTCCTCTGCGTCACTGCGTTCCTGCTGCTGATGGTCTTTGAACTGCTCACCATCGTCAGCATCCAGGACCGCAAGATTAGCACGCTCTCGCAGGTCGTCGGCATCCTCATGGAGAAACAGGGACTCACCTCCGCCGACCTTCCCCACGGCAAACAATCGCCCCCGGTCCCGGCCGACTCTCAGCAGATACCCTGACAATGCCGTGCAACCCCCACGAGCTGGCCGTCCTCATCGTCTGCTATAACGGGCGTGAGTTCCTGCCAGAATGCCTGACTACCCTCTTTGCCTCTCCTGACGCCCCGCCGCCCCAGCAGGTCATCATCGTCGACAATGCCTCGACCGACCAAAGCCTCCAATGGCTTGAGGATGCGGCAACCGGCCACCACGCTGCTCGGGGCAACCTGTCATCACAAGATACCTCTGACTCCGTGGATGCCCCCAAGCTCGGCATCACCGTCCTCCGGTCCTCTGCCAATCTCGGTTTCGCCGGCGGCAACAACCTGGGTTTTCGCGAAATCCGATCGCGATTTCCTCACGTGAAATATGTGGCTCTGCTCAATCAGGACACCTGCGTCGCCCCCGGCTGGCTCGCGGCTCTCGCCCGCACACTCGACGACGCCCCCGATGCCGCAGCCGCGCAGGCAAAGCTCATGCTCCACCCCGAGATCACACGCTTCAACTCCGCCGGCAACTGGTCGCATTTCCTGGGCTTTGGATTCGTCAGTGCGTTTAACGAGTTCGACACCGGCCAGTTCGATCGCATCCGCGACCTCGATTTCCCTTCCGGCGCCGCCATGATGGTCCGGATTGCCGACATCGCCGACAACGAGGATCTCTTCGACCCCACCTTCGGCAGCTATCTGGAGGATGCCGAATTGGGCTGGCGTCTGCGCCTGCGTGGCAGGCGCATCCTCTTCGCCCCCGCCAGCGTCGTCTACCACAAATACACCTTCGCCCAGAATCCCCGCTTCTACGAAAACCTTGAGCGTAATCGCTGGTTTCTTCTGCTCACCTGCTACCGCCTGCGCACGCTGCTGGTGCTCCTGCCCGCCATCATCCTGATGGAGGGCGGCCTGATTCTCTTCTTCGCCGCCAGGGGCATGCTCGGCGTCAAGGTCCGCGCCATGGGCTCGATCTTCGATCAGAAACACCGCAGCCATCTGGCCGCACGGCGCCACGCCATTCAGACATCTCGCACCATCTCCGACCGCGAACTGCTCGCACACGTCGGCGCCAGGATCGATTTCCCACACATCCGCAACCCCCTGCTGGACGCCGTCGGCAACCCGCTGCTGGAGATCTACTGGTCTCTGGCCCGGCGACTCATCTTCTGGTGAGCCTGCCACCGCCCGACACGCCGCCCGGCCCCAGCCGCGCCTTGCCGCCGCGAAAAAAAAACGACAAAAAAGCTTGACCTTGCCCGCAAAACAAGACACAACCTAACACTATGCTGAGGTTCCGATGTCCCAAGTGCGGCCAAACCTACCAGGGCAACGACTATCTCGTCGGGGCTGAGTTCAAATGTACGCACTGCAATGCGGCCTTCGCAGTGCCCGACCCGTCCGCTGCTCCGTGGACCATCCCGAGCGGCCTGTTCTTTGGCTTCGTCGGCATCTCGGCCGCGATTCTTCTGGCCAGCATCCTCACGATCCTGCTGGGCGGCCCGAAATCCGCCACGACGGACTCACGAGTTGCCAGCAGTTCATCCGGAAACGGCGTCGTTCACGAAACTCACCCGGCGCCAGAGCCCGTCAAACCGCCTGAAGCCCCGACTCCCGTCCCGCCCGCGCCGGACACGCCTGCAGTCACCGCGCCGCCTGCACCGCAACCCCCCATCGCGATCCCCGCACCGCAAACGCCTGTGGTCGCGGTGCCCCCTGCCCCCGAACCCCCCGCGCCGCAAACGCCTGTAGTCGTCGTACCCCCCGCCCCCGAGCCGCCCGCAGCCACCCCGCCATCCGCCTCGGTATTGCAGGTGATCATCCCCAAAGGTGCCAAGGGTTGGCACTACCTCGCCCCCGCCACCGCCACCGACCCCGGCGTCGGCCCAACGTTCATGCGACCGAGTTTCGTCGAAAAGGTCTGGGCAAAACCCGCCACCGCCGCGCCTATGGGATATGGCCAGACCGATCGACCCGGACTGGTTCAGACGAAAATCGCCGACCCCGGCCTCGGTAACCGATACACCGTCTACTTCCGCAACACTTTCAACATCCCCGACAAATCCGCGTTTGGCAAACTCACCATTGAGCTCTGCCGCGACGACGGCGCGATCGTCTACCTCAACGGCACGGAACTCAAACGCGACAACATGCCCGCCGGCGATGTCAACTTCACCACTCCCGCCTCCGTCGCTGTTGGTGACGATGACGAGGCAGCCTATTTCACCTATAGCGGCCTGGATAACCTCCTGGTCGACGGCGCCAACATCCTGGCCGTCGAGATCCATCAGAGCTCGCCCACGAGCACCGACCTGAGCTTTGATATGTCGCTGTCAGGAATGCACACCCCTTAGCCCATGCCGACCTCACTGCCCTTCCTGGTGTTCCATGGGTGCCGCGTCGGCCACTGCCCCCGATACCTGGGCCGTGCGCAGATAGGTCACGAGATTGACCTTCTTGTTTTGTAATTCCAGCTTTCGGCGGATGTTCTCGCGGTGGCGCCGGATGGTGGCCGACGTGATACAGCGGATCTGGGCAATCTCCTTGGTCGACAAGCCGTTTCGGATCATCGCAGTGATCGCGATCTCTGTGGGCGTCAGTTCCGCATGCTCCCGCACAAGCTGCGTCAGAAACGGCGAGCAGACGTCCTGAAGGCTCTGACGCAGCAGCGTGACGTAAGCCTTCTGCCGGCCGGCCACGGCCAGTTCAAGTTCGCAGACCACAGGCATGACGATCCGCCGGATGTTCTCCACGATCGCCGCGCTGGCTTCTCGCTTCTCCTCCTCAACGCGGCGCAGGACGTTCCTCAGAGTGATGTTTGTTTCTTCGCCCACCCGATGCTGATTCCGCAGAAACTGATGCGCTTCCCGCAGATCCTTCAGCATCTGCATGTGTGACAAATCCCGCCCAACGCGTTCGGCCACTGCGTGCAGCAACGAGTGCTCCTCAGCCAGAAACACCTCGCCGCCATTCAGTGCAACGCCCTTGCGATAGATGACCTCAACAACCCCCACGACCTTGTCACTCATGCGAATGTCCTGCGACATGCGCCACGATGAGGTGCGAGAGGGCCCACAGTGATACTCCCGCCCATCGCAGGTGAGCCGGGCCGAGGCATATTCCGGATAGTGCCAGGCCCGAGGCAAACACTCCACCACCCCCTGCAGAAATGGCTCGACGAATCCGAAGTGCCGCTCACTGAGGTTCGACACGGTGTATAGGCACTGCAATTCCTTCACGCGTTCGTGTAGCGCGTCCTCCGTAGCCGACCCTGCCGGGGCAGATCCGACCGGTCGCAATGCCTTCGCGGCGACGGGTATTGGCAATAGACGACGCTGGCGATACTGTCTGGCAGGCATCAGGCCCTCGACTTTCGCAACCGGCGACCAAACCACTATTTACACATAACCTCTACCATGTCTATGTGCTATTTATGGGCTTTAGACCATATTCTACACATCTTCTATAGGCAATCAATAGGCCTCGATTGCGCACTATAGGCCATTGTCAGCCCCAGCCGCAAGCCTAGACTGCCAACTCGAATCGTCACCCTGCATTCATGGTGAGTCGCGGGGCCCGATTTTTTTTTACGGAAAGGGTCGTTATGCCGCTGACAATGGAAGACCGCCCGCTCGCCGCCGCCACTGACGTGGATGCCTTCATGCTCCACCTGATCCAGCAGACACCGGGTGAAAGCGTGTTTCATCAGGCCGTCCATGAGGTCGTCCAGACCCTGCTGCCGGTCGTGCAGGGCAATCCCGTCTACCGCAAGAACAAGATTCTTGAGCGGATGGTAGTGCCCGACCGTGTCATCACCTTCCGCGTCTGCTGGACCGACGACCGCAATGAGATCCAGGTCAACCGCGGCTACCGCGTCCAGATGAACGCTGCCATCGGGCCTTATAAGGGCGGCCTCCGCTTCCACCCGTCAGTGACGCTGGGTGTACTCAAATTCCTGGCCTTTGAGCAGGTCTTCAAGAACAGTCTCACCACCCTTCCCATGGGCGGCGCCAAGGGCGGCTCAGACTTCAATCCACATGGCAAGAGCGACAATGAGGTCATGCGCTTCTGTCAGGCTTTCATGAGCGAACTCTACCGCTATATTGGCCCGGACATTGACGTGCCGGCCGGCGATATCGGAGTCGGCGGCCGGGAGATCGGCTTCCTGTTTGGCCAGTACCGAAAGCTCACGCAGCGATTCAATGGCGTGCTCACCGGCAAGGGAGCCAACTGGGGCGGCTCCAACCTCCGTCCAGAGGCCACCGGATACGGCGCGGTGTATTTCGCGGCCGAGATGCTCGGCACCCGCGGGCAGGAAATCAAAGGCAAGCGAGCCACAGTCTCGGGGTCCGGGAATGTCGCCCAATACACCGTCGAGAAACTCAACCAGATGGGCGCAACCGTCGTCACCATGTCCGACTCCGATGGGACCATCGTCGATCTCGATGGCATCAACCCCGATAAGCTCGCCTGGATCATGGAATTGAAGAACGTGCGGCGTGGCCGCATTCGCGAATATGCCGACAAATACCCCAGCGGCAAGTTCCACCAGGGCGAGCGTCCCTGGATGGTGCCATGCGAATTGGCATTCCCCTCAGCCACGCAAAACGAGGTCGATGCCGATGATGCCAGCAAGCTGGTTGCCAACGGCTGCATCTGCGTCAGTGAGGGCGCCAACATGCCATCGACGCCGGAAGCCATCGAGCATTTCCTGGCGAGCAAGATCCTCTATGGGCCGGGCAAGGCCGCCAACGCCGGCGGCGTCTCGGTGTCAGGACTGGAAATGACACAGAATGCCGGCTGCATGCGACGCTCACGCGACGATGTCGATGCACAACTGCTTCGCATCATGAAGTCCATTCACGCCAATTGCGTGCAGCACGGCACTGAGTCCTATGGCTTCGTCAACTACCTCCGCGGCGCCAATGTCGCCGGCTTCCTCAAGGTCGCCGACGCGATGGTCCAGCAGGGCGTGCTCTAGTCACGCCGGCGATGATCCTTCATCGTCGGCCTCAGTCTGACCCTTTCGGTTCGCGTGGCCAGGTTGGAACTCCAACCTGGCCACGTCCCGTATGCAGGTCAGACCTGACAGCGCAAGCTCGCCAGCGTAGGGCTCTTTACACGAGCATCGCCGCACCTTAGCGTCCGCCTCGCATCTGGTATATATTACTCGCACATGCAACCAACCGACCGCTCCGCATCGCAACGCCCGGAGCAAGCGGATGACTTGGTCCGCTTGCCCATTCCTTCGCACCTGCCCATGGCGCAGCTCCTTGAGCTGCTCGCCAAGCCGGTTAAGAGAGTCCTGCGCCTCGATCAGCTCAACCGCACCTACGCCAACATCGTCGCCACCTGCGGAAGCACCGATACCAAGTCCTTCCTGATCGGCGCTTTTGAAAACCTGGGCATCAGCTATCGCATCGCCCCCGAGGACCTTCGCAACATTCCCGCCACCGGCCCTGTCGTCGTCGTTGCCAATCATCCCTTCGGCGCCATCGAAGGAATGATCCTGGCGCAGGTCCTCTCCGCCGTCCGCCCCGATGTGAAGATCATGGCCAACTTCCTCCTCGGCCGCGTGCCGGCGCTTCGCGACCTGTTTATCCTGGTCAACCCCTTCGCCAAGGCCGCCCGCGAAAACATGGCCCCTCTGCGCGAGTCCTACAACCACCTCAACGCCGGCGGCATGCTCAGCGTCTTCCCCGCCGGCGAAGTGGCCTCGTTCGATTTCCGCGCCCGCCGAGTCATCGATCCCCTCTGGACCACCCATGTCGCCCGCTTCGTCCGACAGTCCCAGGCATCCGTCCTGCCCATCTACTTCTCCGGGCACAACTCGCTCCTCTTCCAACTCGCCGGTATGGTTCACCCGCGTCTCCGCACCGCACTGCTGGCCCGCGAGTTTCTCAACCTTCGCGGAACCCGCGTCGACGTCCGCATCGGCACTGCGATTCCATTCGCCCGCCTCAGCCGCCACACCAACGATGCCGCTCTGGTCGAGCATCTCCGCTGCCGAACCTATGCCCTGGCATGCCGCGCCGACGAGGCCACCCGGACCAAGCCGGCCATGAAGACCCTCAAGCCGACCATCCCGCCGATCCCCGCCTCGGCTCTGGAAGCCGAAGTCCAGGCACTCCCACCCGAATCGCTCCTCGTCGACGGCGGCGAGATGGCCACCTATATCGCGTCGCCTCACCAGATACCCTCCCTGCTCCGCGAGATCGGCCGACTGCGCGAGCTCAGCTTCCGAGCCACCGGCGAAGGCACCGGGCGCGAACTCGATCTCGACTCCTTCGATCAGCACTATGAGCACCTGTTCATCTGGCACCGCAAGGCCAGGGACGTTGTCGGCGCCTATCGCATCTGCTACTGCGACCAGATACTCGCCGCCCATGGCATCAAGGGGCTCTACACTCAGTCACTCTTCAAGCTCCGCCAGCGCCCGCTGCGAAAACTCGGCCCCACCATCGAACTCGGCCGCGCCTTTGTCCGCGAGGAATATCAGCGCTCCTTCACCCCGCTGATGCTGCTATGGAAAGGCATCGGTGCCCTGGTCTGCAAAAAGCCCCAATACGGCTGCCTGCTCGGCCCGGTCAGCATCAGTAACACCTACCAGACCCTCTCCCGCCGGCTCATGGTCGATTTTCTCAAATGCCAGGACAGCCCTGAAGCACTCAAGAAAATCGCCCGCCCCAGAAACCCATTCCCCGACTCGGCCGACGCGCCGATGGAGCCGCGATTCGCCTCCCAGGACGCCCAGGCCATCTCCGACCTGATCACCGACCTTGAAGAGGATGGTAAAGGCATGCCCGTCCTGCTGCG
>JBBQTU010000081.1:0-15690 GCA_038213005.1 Tepidisphaerales bacterium
GCCGTGGCAGCACCCGCAGAGGCTCCAGCGGCGGTCCAAGCGTAGAGGAAAACGGAGGCCGGACGTTCCGGCTGCCCGCGTGTGTTGCTCCTGTCTCGCTGCGCTCGACAGGAGCAACACACGCGGAAGAAAGAAGCACCATGGTCACGCGGGATTCTAATTGTCGCTGACGCCTAATTATAATTGTCGCTTGACATACTTGGCACCGATGGGGCGGTAGGGCATACTGCTGGCGAGGTGTCTGGTTCAGCAAAAAGGGAATGCGCATGCCATCAAGCCGGCCAGCCGCGACACAGGAGGCAACCGCCCCGTCCGCCAGCGTCGTTCCCTTTGCGCAGTGCACAGCGGATGGCAATCGCTGGCAAGCGGACGAGGTCGGCTGGAAAGGCCTCTCGCTGATTCGCATGGCATCGGCCGGCCTGCCAGTGCCCCCGGGTTTCATCGTCCCTGCCTCGCTGTGCCAGAGACTGCTTTGCGGTCAGTTCGGCCTGGCGCAATTCACCAGCCTGATCTCTCACGCTCTGATCGACCTCGACCGTGCTGCACAGCACGTCCTCGGATCAGATCATCCTCCGCTGTACTCGGTTCGCTGCAGCCCCACATCGTCTCTGCCGGGGCTGATGCCGCCCCTGCTCAACGTGGGGCTGACCGACCCTTTGGTGGATCGTCTGGCCGCTCAGGATGAGGGCGACTTCGCGTACGATTGTCTGTCGCGACTGATCCCAGCCTATGCGGAGCATGTCCTGTCGCTGGCCGCGCAGCCGTTTGAGACTGTACCGGGCTCGCCGGAGTCCCCTCAACAGGCAGCGGAGCGATGTCGCCGAGTCTTCCGCAATCTAAGCAGCCAGGAGTTTCCGTCCTCGCCCCTGCAACAGGTGGCATCGACAATCCTCGCAGCAGTGCGGAGTTGGGACTCGCCCCGGGTACGCTTCGCCAGAAAGCGAGCGGCGGCCGCCCCGGGCCTGGCCGTGGTCGTCCAGGCGATGGTGTTCGGTAACCGAGACTCACACAGCGCCACCGGCATCGCCTTCAGCCGCGACCCCTCCACTGGCCAGGATGAAATGTGCGGCGAATATCTGCCCATGGCGCAAGGACGCGATCTGTTCTCCGGCCGCCGCATTCCGCTGCCTCTGGCAACGATGCAGCAGCGCTCGCCCAGAATGTGGGAGTGCATGGAGGTGATGCGCCGACGTCTGGAAAACGCGTTGGTCGACGCCCAGGACTTTGAGTTCACCATCGAGAAGGGACGGCTGTATCTTCTGCAAACGCGGAGCGAGCGGCGATCGGCCACCGCGGCGATCCGCATCGCGGTGGAACTGGCCGATGACAAAGTAATTGCCACGGATGAGGCCCTGCGTCGGGTTGAGCCGGGGATGGTAGAGGCCGGCCTGCATCCGATGCTGGACGCCAATACCTTGCGACGATTGCTCGCCAAGGGCCTGCCCGCATCACCAGGAGCGGCCGCCGGGCACATTGCGTTCACCGCGGACGAGGCGATTGCACGGGCAGCGCGAGGCGAGCGGATCATGCTGGTCCGTCACGAAACCGAGGCGGCCGACGTAACCGCGATGTCCCAGTGCGCTGGAATCGTGACCAGCACGGGGGGAATGACCAGCCATGCGGCCGTGGTGGCGCGGGGCATGGGCGTGCCGTGCGTCGTGGGGGTGAGCGAACTGAACATCGACCCAGAGCGACGCCGCGTCTCGACCGCCGATCGTGTGTTTGTCGCCGGGGATGCCCTGACGATCGACGGTACTACCGGCGAAGTCTACGAAGGCATGATCCCCATCGTGCCCGGCGAACTCGGCTCTGAGGCGTCCCGCCTGCTGGAATGGGCCGATCGCCGGTGCAGGCTGCGCATTTACGCCAACGCGGATACGCCCGCCGACGCGCTGCTGGCGAAATCCATGGGCGCGCAGGGTATCGGGCTGTGTCGCACGGAACACATGTTCTTTCAGAAGCAACGCATCTCGGGCATCCGCCGGATGATCCTGTGCGAGGCTGCGGATGTCGCGGGGCGCCGCCGCGTCCTTGAAGAGCTATTGCCGATGCAGCGACAGGACTTCATTGGCCTCTTTGAAGCCATGGTCGGCGATACGGTCACAATCCGCCTGCTCGACCCGCCGGTGCATGAGTTCCTGCCCCGCAGCGGCGGCGATCTGAAGTCCCTGGCACGCGACCTGGGCCGCAGCCCAGCGGAAGTTGCACAGCGCATCGAACAACTCCGCGAAGCCAACCCGATGCTCGGGCATCGCGGATGCCGCCTGTGCCTGACGACGCCGGAGATCCTGGAGATGCAGGTGCAGGCGATCATTGAGGCGAGCGCTTACTGCCTGCATTGGGGACGCGCGGTCCGGCCGGCGATCCTGCTGCCAATGGTCATGGATGATCGCGAACTGGCCTGGCTGGTCGCGCAGGTGCGCGGCGCAGCCGAGGGCGTCATGCGGCGGCTGGACGTACGCGTTGGATACGATGTCGGCACGATGATCGAGGTGCCGCGGGCGGCGCTTCTGGCCGGGCGGCTGGCTCCGATGGTTGACTTCTTCTCGTTTGGCACCAACGACCTGACGCAGATGGCGTGCGGGATCAGTCGTGATGACAGCGCGAGTTTTCTCACGGATTATCTGCGGAGCGGCGTTTTTTCGGCCGACCCGTTCGTGAGCCTGGATGTTGCCGGGGTGGGGCAACTGGTGGAAATGGCCGTCGAGCAGGGACGGGCGGCCAACCCGATGCTCCAGTTCGGCCTGTGCGGCGAACAGGCGGGGGACGCTGCGACCATCGCGTTCTGCGATCGGCTGGAAATCGACTACGTGTCATGCTCGCCGTACCGGATTCCGGCGGCGCGTCTTGCCGCGGCTCGCGCCCGGCTGTGAACGGGACTTGCTGCGGGGCGTCTCGCGAAGCCACGTCAGCCGGCCGGCAGGTCAGATCACGCTGGTCGCCGCGGTACGACCCTGCTCGTACTCACGGAGTTTTCGTTGCAGGGTGCGAACGGAGATCCCGAGCCGCTCGGCCGCGTGAGTGCGATTGCCGTTGGACTGATCCAGGGCCTTGGTGATCGCCAGGCGTTCGAGTTCTTCCATCGTCAGCCCTGCGGGAATGTCACGCAGCAGTTCCTGCGAACTGGCATGTTCGGCGATGCGCTCGGGCAGATCGATCTCGGTGAGGGTCTCATGGTCGCCCAGAACCATCATGCTCTCCAGCGTATTGCGCAGTTCGCGCACGTTGCCCGGCCAGCGGTAGCTTTCGAGATGCCGCAGCACCTCGGGGCTCACCCGTTTGGGTGGGGTGTGCTTGTTCTCGGCGATTTCCTTGAGGAAGTGCTCAACCAGAATGGGCACATCATCCACGCGGTCTCGCAGCGGCGGCAGCGTGATGGTGACGACGTTCAGCCGATAAAACAGATCCTCGCGGAAGGTCCCGTTCTCGACCATCTTGCGAATGTCGCGGCTGGTGGCGGCCAGGACGCGGACGTTGACCTTGCGATCTTCGTGGCCGCCAACCGGGGTGACGGTGAGGCTTTCGATGACACGCAGGAGCTTTGCCTGGAGACCAATTTCAAAATCGCCGATTTCGTCAATGAACAGCGTGCCGCCATCGGCCTGCTCGAACCGTCCCATGCGGCGATCGGTTGCGCCGGTGAATGCGCCACGGACATGGCCGAACAGTTCGCTCTCCACCAGCGTTGCCGGAACGGCGGCGCAGTTGACGGCGACGAACGGGCCTTTTTTCCGCGGGCTGTTGTGGTGCAGCGCCTGCGCGACCAGTTCCTTGCCGGTTCCGCTTTCGCCCAGGATCAGGACCGTGCTGTCCACTGCGGCAGCCCTCTGAATCCGTGCGAACACTTCCTTCATCTGCTTGGATTGCCCGACGATCTGGTCGAGCCCGAATTTCTGATCCAGCCGCCGGCGGAGGTTGTCCAGTTCGCGGTCCTTCTGAAGCCCTTCAATGGCCCGGCCGATCAGCAGCATCAGTTCTTCGGGGTTCACGGGTTTGGTGACATAATCGAAAGCGCCGCCCTTGATGGCCTCGACAGCGGAGTCAATGGAACTGTGGCCCGTGAAGAGAATGAACTGGGTCTCGGGTTTCTTCTTTTTCCAAAGCTGCAGCAGGTCGATGCCGCTGACGTCACCCATGTAGAGATCGCTGAGGACGACGTCGATCTGCTCTTCGAGATAAGACAGTGCCTTGTCCGCACTCTCAGCGCAGTAGACGGTAAAGCCCTGATTGCGCAGAAGCTGCGCCAAAGCGCGTCGCTCTGTTTCCTGATCTTCAACTACCAACAATCGCCCTGCGCTACTCATGAGCTCCTCGAATTCTGGTAACGTCCCGCTCGGATTTGCCGCACCACACCCGCTGATATCTCTTCAATACCACAGCCGAGGTGCCGTGCCAATGGCCAAATTCATCGTCGAGTCCGCTTCCCATGACCGATCCTATGCTCGGCGCTGGCAAAAGGTAAAATGAAGCCTGCATGTTCAGTCGCTTCCATAAGTTGAGACTCTCGCTCGCTGCCAAATGCGAGCTATTGTTCGGCGGCGCTGTAGCGCTGGTGATCGCGGCGGCGGTGTTTGTGCCATGGCTGCGGATGGAGCAACTGACCCTCCAGTCCAATGAGCAGACAGCACGGGCCCTGGTGCAAAGCGTGCTGGACAGCCATCTGACTGCGCAGCAGGCCCTCAGAGCGGCCGAGCCCGCCAGCCGCCCTGCTGCCGACGCCACCGCAGAGCCCGATGCCAGGCAGACCGCCAGCGACCTGCAGAGGGCGACTACACAGCCAGCGGCAACTCAGCCGAGCATCGAAGGCAACCGCTTCGGCCCGGTTCACATGGTGCTCTTGCGCGACCTTGCCCAGAAGGGCACGCCCACCGAACGGAGGACGCTGCAGTCGGTCGACAAGGAGCGGTCAGCAGATTTCTATGCCAAGCTCTACCGATACGATGGAGACTACCGCTACCGCTTCGGCCGGTTAATCCTGCTCGAAAAGACCTGTGCCCAGTGCCACCAGACGCCGGCACACGGCATCCTGCCCGCGGACATGGATGACCTGCCGGCCGGGGCCTTCGCGGTGGCGAGCGTGGATATCCCTTCACAGGTGCAGCCTAACCAGCTCCTGCTGAACCGCATGTTCATCTTCACCGCGGCCTTGGTGGCCGGTTCGCTGGCGATCGTGATCTTCTACCTGATCATCTCGCGGCTGATCCTCCAGCCGGTCCGCGTGCTTCAGGAGACGGCGGAGAAAGTCAGCGAAGGCGATCTGAATATCCGCACACACATTCCCACCGACGACGAATTCCAGGTGCTCTCCGAGACGTTCAACCGCATGCTCGAGAATCTGAAGGCCGGCGAGGACCAGCTTCGTTCGATCAACAAAAGCCTGGATCTGAAACTCGAGCAGATGAAAGAGACCAACCTCGCGCTGTATGAGTCCAACCGGCTCAAGAGCGAGTTCCTGGCCAACGTCAGTCACGAACTGCGCACGCCACTGAACTCGATCCTCGGGTTCGCCGAACTGCTCAAGGACGCTCCGGCGATCTCGGCCGACACCAAGGGTGTCCGCTACATCCAGAACATTCTGCGCAGCGGACAGAATCTGCTGGAACTGATCAATGACCTGCTGGACCTGGCGAAGATCGAGGCCGGCCGCATGGAAGTGCGAGCCGAGCCCCTGAGCCTCAGCGACCTGTTCGAGGGTCTGTCCAGCATCCTCAAGCCGCTGCTGGAGGCCAAGTCGCTGAGCATCGAAGCCAGTGTGGGCACTGACGTGCCACTGATGACCACCGACGCGGCCAAGTTGCAGCAGATCCTGTACAACTTTCTTTCCAATGCCATCAAGTTCTCACCGGCCGGCGATTGGATTCGCCTGGAGGCAAGGCGTCACGATGCGGAGCAGGTCAAGATCGTGGTCAGTGATCGCGGCCCGGGCGTGCCGGCCGACAAGCAGGCGATCATCTTCGAAAAATTCCGTCAGGTGGACGCATCCCACACGCGCGAGCACGGCGGCACGGGCCTGGGGCTTTCCATCTCCAAGGAACTGACCCATCTGCTGGGCGGCGAACTGGGGGTCAGCTCGGCCGAGGGCGGAGGCGCCGCCTTCTGGATGGTCCTGCCGCTTAAGATCCAGTCGCAGTCGCATGACGTCCGTGACGGCGGTGGTTTAGGCGTGCAAAGCGTAGAGCGTGGAACGTAGGACATATCCCAACGGGCGACAATCTAAAGGGGCCAATTTTTAGCCAACACGGCAAACAATTACTTGCTCCAAGGGACATCCCCTCGCCGCCTTCCTAATACGCCAGCGCCGCTTGCATGAAACTGAGCATCTCGTCCGACGTCATGTAGGAACCGTCCTTGATGATCGCGCCCTTGCCGTCCAGAACAAGAACACGCGGGATTGAGCGAACCCCATACTTCTGTGCCCAAGGCGCATTGGCCAATACATCCACGTCCAGCAGAACTGGAACAAAGGACTCACGGGCAAGCTTGCTGACGCGACCGTCCGGCCAGACTTCCTGCTTCATCGACCGGCAAGGTGGGCACCAACTGGCGGTGAAATCTGCCAGCACTGGCTTGCCGGTCTTTAGTGATTCATCCAGCGCGGCCTGAAGACTCTTGCGCCAGGGAATGTTGTCGGCCGGCCCCCCAGCGAGGTGGCGGATGCCGCCCTGAATACTGGACCATTGCACGGCGAGAATAATCCCCACCAGTACCGCCACAAGCACTCCCCACTTGAGCCCCTTTCCGGGCGCCTGGCCCTTATAGATATCGGCTTGGTCGTTCGATTCAGGCAACGGTTGTGCGAAAGGCATGAGGTCTCCACGGTACGGCCAAAACAAATCCCACCAGTCAGAACATACCACCATGATACTATCGCGACAACAGAACCAGAAGCACGATCCTGGAAAATCAAACAGGACGCCATTCGTGCAGACTGCCACAGGGCCTACACTGCGGGGCGGTGCAGGACCGGCTCGGGGAACTGGGACAGTGGCCGGTCTGCCTTGGCTTGGGTGATGACCTGTCTCACGCTGGCGGCGATGCCGGCCGGGTCGAGGCCAACTTCGGTGAGTTGCTGCTTGCGGGTGGCGTGGTGGATAAGGCGGTCGGGCAGCCCCAGGAGCGTCAGCCAGCGCGTGGGGAGGTGGTGCTGGACCGCATATTCGCTGACGGCCGAGCCGAAGCCGTTGACGATTGCATGGTCCTCCAGGGTGAGCACGGGGTGGCCTTCCTGCAGGATCTCTTCAAGCATCGCACCATCCAGGGGCTTGCAGAAGCGGGCGTCGATCACGCCAACCTGAAGGCCGGTGAGTGAGAGCTGATCGGCGACGGCGAGGGCGCTGGCGGCCAGGGCACCGTAGCAGATGATCGTGGCGTCTTCGCCGGCTCGCAGGCGGCGGCTGACGCCAAGTTCCCATTCCTGGCTGGCCTGCTGGCGCAGCGACGCTTCCATCGTCTCTTGGAAATTCTTCGCCGGGACGGTGTCGCGCGGATAGCGGATGGCGGAGGGCGACTCGAGCTTCAGCGTCAGCCGCATCGCGCGATTCAGTTCGCTCTCATCGCTGGGAGCCATCAGGACCATTCCAGGCAGAGGGCGCAGGAACGCCTGATCCATGGACCCGTGATGCACAGCCCCATCGTCGCCGACCAGACCCGCGCGGTCCATGCAGAAGACCACGGGGAGACCCTGGAGGCAGATTTCCTGCCAGATCTGGTCGTAGGCCCGTTGGGTGAAGGTTGAATAGACGGCGCAGTACGGCCGCATGCCGGCTTTGCACATGCCGCCGGCCATGGCGGCGAGGTGGCTCTCGCAGATGCCCGTGTCGATGCTCCGGCCGGGGTGGTTCTTCTCGAATAGAGTAATGCCCGTGCCATCGGGCATGGCGGCGGTCATGCCGAATACCCGCGGGTCATCCTTGGCGATGGCGGTCAGGGCGTCGGCGAAGGCGATCGTCCAGCTCTTGCCGCTGGAGGGCGTGAACTCGACGTTGCAGCCATTGACCTTGAAGCTGCTGGGACTGTGGAATTTGGTCGGCTCCTCGGCGGCGATCTTGTAGCCCTGCCCCTTGATCGTGCGGACATGCAGCACCACCGGGGTCTTGAGGCCCTTGAGTTCGCCCATGATCTCCAAGAGCGCCGGCAGGTCATGGCCGTCCACAGGGCCGAAATACTTCAGGCCCAGGCTCTCGAAGGGCTGGCCGGGCCAGACGGCGGATTTGAGGCCTTCCTTGGCGTGATGCCACAGGGCCTCAACGGTCTGGGCGACATTGCTGGGCAGCTTGCCCATCATGCGTTCGGCGATCTTCTTGGCCTCATCGTACGTGGTGCTGACCCGCAGCCGTTCGAGGTATTGGCTGAAGGCGCCCTGGGGCAGGCTGATGCTCATGCCGTTGTCGTTCAGAATGATCAGAAGTTGTCGCTTCAGCCCGACGGCGTTATTGAGCCCTTCCATCGACAGCCCGTTGACCATCGACGAGTCGCCCACGATGGCGACCACATGGCTATTGACCCTCTGCAGCGCATCGCCCTTGGCCAGTCCGATGGCGGTGCTGATGGCGGTGCCGGCGTGGCCGACCCAGAAGAGGTCAAAGGGCGACTCAGCGGGATTGGGAAAGCCGCTGATCGACCCCTTCTTTCGCAACGTCTCAAAGGCATTGGCGCGGCCGGTGATAAGCTTGTGCGGGTAACACTGGTGCCCCACGTCAAAAACCAGGCGATCGGGGCCTTGGGGGAAGGGGCCGAAGTCGTAGACGTAATGCAGGGCGATGGTCAGCTCAACCACGCCCAGGTTGGAGGCCAGATGCCCACCGTTTTTGGAGACGGCATGGATGATCTGCTCGCGCATGGCCTCGGCGAGTTCCGGCAGGTCCTCGGGCTGCAGTTTCTTGAGGTCCCCCGGGCACTTAATCCGATCTAGCAACGACATCTATGGCTCTCCGAAGCGGTCAAAGCAGCTACGATATCCGAAGGCGGGAGTTCATTCCAGATGGACAATGGCGGCTGACGGTGACGCGAAGGCAAGTTGCGCAGATTACCGTGCGAATTCGCACACCCTTGTCTTCTTCTTGCGTAAAGCGTCGCGACCGAGAAAGACGCCGGGCTAGTCCTGAAGCGGATGGAGGTAAGTCCAGATCACCTGCAGCAGTTCCGAAACGCCCTGGTGGCTGACGCCGGACAGGGGGAGAATCGTCTTGCCGGGCAGCGCCGCACGCAACTGTGTCAGCACATCGTCGTCGCTGGCAAGGTCCATTTTGTTGGCGCAGATGATCTCGTGCTTCTCGGCCAGGTTCGGGCTGAACTTCTCGAGTTCCTTGCGGATCTTGAGGTAGTTCTCCGCCGGCGATGAGCCATCGGGATTGAACAGGTCCAGCATGTGGACGATCAGCTTGGTCCGCTCGATGTGCTTGAGGAAGTCGTGGCCCAAACCAGCGCCGGTGTGGGCACCTTCGATCAGGCCGGGGATATCGGCGAACACCACCCGCCGCTCAGAATCCAGTTCGGCGATGCCCAGGATCGGGTCCAGCGTGGTGAACGGATAATCGGCAACCTTTGGCCGGGCGGCCGAGACTGCCCGAAGCAGGGTGCTCTTGCCGGCGTTGGGCATGCCCACCAACCCCACGTCGGCGATGAGCTTGAGTTCAAGCTTTAACTGGCGTTCCTGGCCCTCGGTGCCCGGCTCGGCAAATCGAGGCGCCTGGTTGGTTGAACTACGGAAATTCCAATTGCCCAGGCCACCCTTGCCGCCGCGACAGACGACCACCTGTCGCCCGGGCGTATCGAGATCAGCCAGCAGATTGCCGTGCTCCATGTCGAAGATCATCGTGCCCAGCGGGACGGGGATGATCAGATCCTCGCCGCTCTCGCCGGCCATCTTCTTGCCAAGGCCCTGCTTGCCCTTGGGGGCCTTCCAGTGATGCTTGCCGGCGAAATCCAGAAGGGTGTCCTTGCTGGAGTCGGCCATGAAGATAACGCTGCCGCCGTTGCCGCCGTCGCCGCCGTCGGGACCGCCCTTGGGGACGAACTTCTCGCGTCGGAACGAGACACAGCCCGGGCCGCCGTTGCCGGCTTTCACGTGGATAGCAGCTTCATCGACAAACATAACAGTAAAGGCACGGAAGCATCCGGCACCCTACACAGCGAGGAGCACTCCCCCGCATGCACGGACGCCATGCAAATGCCTTCGTGCCTTCCTTCGAAAGATGATCCGGCGGTTCACCGGCGCGGTGTTACACCACGCGGATATGAACCTTACGACCCTGGAACTCGACCTTGCCATCCTTCAGCGCGAACAGCGTATCATCGCTGCCGATCCCGACATTGAAGCCGGGCGAGAACTTGGTCCCGCGCTGACGGACGATGATGGAACCGGCCGTGACGGCCTGACCACCATAGGCCTTGATACCACGATACTGAGCGTTGCTGTCGCGGCCGTTAGTGGAACTGCCGCCACCTTTTTTATGAGCCATGTCGCACCTGATTCCTTATTCCCGCTTAATCTCACGGGAAGACACTTCAAATAGACAATCCCCGCCTTGATTGACGGGGCGTAGCAAAATACAACGGATCGCCCCAACTTGCAAGAGACCGAAAACCCAAGATCAGGGTAATCACGAGCAGCCATCGTGGCCGGGTCGTATGGCCGAAAAGCGACTACAAAGTCGCTTCTACGTAGCCGCGACTTTGTAGTCGCGGTGCCAACACCCCCGACTTCCGCTCGCTCGCGATTGCCCTGCGCCCAACATGAAGGCCCTGCGCCCAACTGGACCGCCACCGCCGCATCATCCTGGCTCATCATCAGTCGCCGGCTTGTCCACCGAGGGCTCGGACTTGCGGAAGACCGCCAGCACGCGGTCGATGTGGACGACGAAGAGCTTGTTGTCGTGCTCGAGTTCGACCGGGATCGCCTCGCGGGGGTCGAACAGCACCTTGTCGTACTGACGGATCGTATGATCCTCGTCGTTCTCGATGGCCTTGCTGACGCCGATGACCCGCCCGGTGATCACCGGGATCTCATGGCTGTCGGGCAGCACGATCCCGCTGCGAGTCTCGCGCTTGTTGTCATCCTTGCGGATCACAACCCGCTCACCGATGGGCTCGATGATGTCGTACTCGTTTTTTCGCGGCTTCTGGGCCATGGGATCACGCCAGACTCACTTGGTCGAAAATCGATAGATCACGGTGTGCTGGTAGGTCTCGCCCGGCCGCAGCGTCGGCGACTGGAACGTCGGCTGGTTGACCGAATCCGGGAAGTGCTGCGTCTCAAGGCACAGACCACTGTGGCCCTTGTACGCCCCGCCGTTGCCGTGCAGCGACCCGTTCAGGAAGTTACCCGAATAGACCTGGACGCCCGGCTGGGTGGTCTGAACTTCCATCACCCGCCCGAACTCCGGCTCACGGACGTACGCCGCCCGCACCATCGCCCCGCGTTCATTTCGCAGATCAAAGTTGTGGTCGTATCCGCCGACCTCATCGATGCGCGATCCGACCAGGAACGGAGTCGTGAAATCCAGCGCCGTCCCGTGCACCGTCAGGATCTGACCCGTGGGGATCAGATTCGCGTCGGTGGGGGTGAAACGGTCGGCCGCCAGAATCAGTTCGTGCCCCAGGATGTCGCCATTGCCCGCGCCACGCAGGTTGAAGTAGGAATGGTTGGTCATGTTGACCGGCGTCGGCTGGTCGGTGGTCGCGATGAACTCCTGCTTCAGGGCATTGCCATCGGTCAGCGTGTAAATGGTCTTGGCCTGGACGGTGCCAGGAAATCCCTGGTCGCCATCGGGCGAGGTGAGTGTGAAGGTGACCGAAGGCCCCTCGGGCGTGTCGGCCATGCTGGCCGTCCAAAGCTTCTTGTCCCATCCCTCCGCGCCGCCGTGCAGCGTGTTGCCATTGTCCTTATGCGGCAGCAGATAAACTTTGCCGTCCAGAGTGAACGTGGCTCCGGCGATGCGATTAGCAACCCGGCCGACCGTGCAGCCGAAGTACGGCTCGCCCGGCTGGAAATAGCTTTCGGCGTTGTCAAAGCCCAAGACGACGTTGGCCAGCTTGCCCGTGCGGTCGGGCATGTGCAGTTCCACCACGCGAGCGCCCCACGTGCTGAGCTTCGCCACCGCCCCCTTGGCGTTGGTCAGCGTAAAAAGCGTCACGTCCCGGCCGTCGCGTGTCTTCCCGAAGATAGTCTGCTGTATGCTCATGCCGGGATTCTACAGACATGCAGCAGCTTGTCACTGTGTGGCACACGCGCGTTTTCCCGGGAGTTCTCGCTCGACAGCCCCGTCCCGCAAAGGCTCTGATCGAGGCGGCCAGGCCACTGTGGCACGCCCGCCCCGGGCGCTGCCTCCCGGCCCTGCCCAAATACGTCCCACAGCAAAAGTGGAGTCGACTTGAGTCGGCCACTCATCTGGTCCCTCGCCCACTTGATCGTCACGCTCTCCCGCCCTCTTCCCACAGTGCCTTTCGATAGACTTACGTGCGATCGGATGGGCACTCGCGGCGTCATACCGGCTCCACATGAAACAGGTGTACCCGCGCACAAGTAGTGCGCGGCGTCCTCGCCCGCACAGGAACACCCCACGCCTCCCCCACAAGTCACGCCCTATGCGCCCACTGCACTCGCGGCGTCATACCGACTCCACATGAAACAGGTGCACCCGCGCACAAGTAGTGCGCGGCGTCCTCGCCCGCACAGGAACACCCCACGCCTCCCCACAAGTCACGCCCTATGCGCCCACTGCACTCGCCACTGGCGAAATCGTGTCATTCATAGGCCCGGGGTATCGCCCCGGGGAATCGGACGCAATATCTGCGAGGAACAACGTGACCGCTCAGGCCGGCCCGGCCTGAAATTTCCGCAGGAAGCGGCCGGTCGGCTTAGTGGTCTGGAATCGTCGCAGGGGCGAGCGCTCGACCTCGTGGAAGAACTGCTCGACAGCCTGAACGGCATTGAACTTCACGCCGACGGACGCCTGGTAGCTGGCGACCTGGGCCAGGGTGAGCTGCGAGAGCTGCTGCGTAAGCTGCTGACGCATCTGTTTCCAGAAGCCGTGCATGGGGCAGCTCTTCTCCTCCGAGCACTCTTTCATGCCCAGCACGCACTGCGGCTGCTGGTCGGGGGCGGTCACGGCGGCCGCGACATCGCGGAGCGAGACCTCGTCGGCCGGTCGAGACAGACGCACGCCGCCGCGGTAGCCGCGTTTGGTCTTCAATAGGCCGGCCTTGCCCATCGCGTGGAGAATCTTGGAGAGGTACGGCTTGGGCAGGCCGGTATTGTCGGCGATGTCCTGGGCCTGCACCCACTGATCAGGTCGACTGCCCACGAAGCCCAAGGCGAGAATCGCGTAGCCGGTTGTGTGGGATAGCCTCTGCATGACAAGTTCCTGGTCAGGTCAGACCTTCGCTGAGGCCCCGCCCTCGCTCGCGCGGGCGGCCGTGGCGGCCTGCTGCGCCAGCAGCCAGTGGATCCAGCCGTCCATGCCGTTTCCCTTGATAACCGACAATTCGAACAGCGGCGAGTGGGTGTTCAGTTGCCGCACATCCCGCTGGAAGACGTCCATCTTAAAGGGCACATAAGGCAGCAGGTCGATCTTGTTGAGGATCAAAGCCTCGGATTCCGCCACGATGTAGGGATGCTTGGCGGGCTTGTCATCGCCCTCGGTGACGCTGAACATGCCGACCTTCACCTGCTGGCCAAGGTCAAAACCGACGGGGCAGATCAGATTGCCGACGTTCTCGATGAAGAGAATGTCAACGCGCGACAGGTCCATGCGGCCCATCGCCTGGCGGACGTGGTGGGCTTCGAGGTGGCAACCCCGGCCGGTATTGATCTGGACCACCTGGTCGCACCACTGGGCCATGCGCTCGGCATCGCGGGCGGTGGCCAGGTCGCCCACCATCACCGCCAGCCGGCGCTTCCCCGCCAGACGCTGCAAGGTCGCCTCCAGCAAGGCCGTCTTACCGCAGCCGGGGGCGCCAATCAGGTTGAGGCTGAAGATGCCGGCCTTACGCAAAGATTCGCGGTTCAGACCCGCCATCTCGTCGTTCAGCTTCAGTACGTTCTCGACCACCGATATCTGCATGAGCGTTACTCCACATCCAACGACAGTAGCGTCAACTCGCCCGACCCCTCGGCCAGCGGCGTGGCACATCCGCACTGACACTCGACGAACACTTCAGGGCTTTCCCACTTCCGCTGACACTGCGGACAGGTCAACTGCCACGGCAAATACTCGACCTCAAGCTTCGCCCCCGCCAGGGCGGTCCTGGCGACCGTGACTTCCCACGCCATCTTGAGCGACTCGGGATCAATCCCCTGCTTGGCACCGATCCGAAGACGCACGGTTTGCAGACGCTTGCCGCCGGGCGTGTGCCGCCGCACCTGTTCCATCAGTGAATCCGCAATCGACAACTCGTGCATCAATGCCTCACCGGCAGGGATACCGCAGGAAGCCCAAGACGGCAAGGGCCGCAGACCCCAGACGCGTCGCCGGGCGTGCCCATTTTTCCGGGCAGCCTGACAATGTGGAGATCGGCCGCCCCATTGAACAGCCGCGGAACGAGGACTCGCTGCGAATACCGAAGAGCAACACACACGCCGGCGCTGTTTGTCTTGGGCCTTTTGTGCCTTTTGCGGCAACTCCTCTTCGCAGCCTCAGACAATTCAGCGGCCACCAGCGAAGCAAGCCTCGCCCGTTCGTTTAGTTCGGCAAACCGCCACCGCCGCGCGGAGGGAAACCCCCGCACGGCGCATTGCGTGAATGTTGACAACGACTCCGGGATCCATTTCTTCTCTGGAGGAGGACAGGGGTCAACCCGACCATGGCCAGCAGCACTGTGGTGGCTTCGGGCACGGCGCTATAGGTGTATCGTATGACCAGATTCTCCCCTCCGTCGGTTCGGGACGTGGTGGCCAGCGAAAACAGACCGTTGACCTGACCCTTGAACCCGGTGGTATCAAGGCTCAGCAGGGTGGTGTTAAAACTCCCGGCCTTCACCTCTGCGATCACCCACGCATAGATGCTGGTCGCATTGAAGTTCGCTGGAACTGCGGAACTGAGCAGATTGACCTTGAACCCAGCCGATTGAGTGAGATTGTCCATGACCAGGCTATCCCAGCCGGAGGCGCTCCCGGCGGTGCCGGTGGCGTTGTTGATATCCACCGCATACGCCCCTGTGCCGGTCCATGTCTCAGCGCCGGTGGTCAGTTTGCTGGTACTGGTCCCACTGCCGGGAGCGATCGCGCCGGCGACGGTGATGCTGCCCAGAACGGTACCAATGCCACCCAAGGTGGCACCGCTGGCGACGGTGACAGCCGAGCCTGCCGCGAGTGAACCATTTACCGTCAGCGTCCCGGCGTTGACGGTGGTCGCCCCGGTATAGGTGTTGACGCCCGAAAGGACGACAGTACCAGTCGTGGTCTTGTTCAGGGTAATCCCTGCGCCGGCGAGAATGGCCGACGCGGACCCACTCTTCATCTCGAATGTGCCGGTACTGGTCAGAGCCGACGTACCCGTGCCGGTGATACTGCTACCGCCGTCCACTGTGACAGTCCCTACCGAATCAGTGCGATTTACGCCGAGGTCGACAATCGCGCCCGCGCCGTTGACCATGAGGTTCCCAGTGCCAATGGCGTCGGCGACTCCGTACGCCAGTGTGCCAGCGGCGTCAGTTGTCAGGCCTGTGTAAGTGTTCGCGTTCGACATAGTT
>JBBQTU010000082.1:0-15608 GCA_038213005.1 Tepidisphaerales bacterium
CAGCCTTGCAGAACAAACGTGGTGTAGACGGACGAAGAGGAAAGCGAGGCATCGCGGTGGCGACCGGTGCGCAGCAAAGAGGATCTTCGCCGGTCAAGGAGTGCGAAGACGTTGGGCAGAATGGCTGGAGGGACTCTGGAAGGCAGCCGCAGCTCAGGCAGATCGCTTCAAGCGGAGCTCAGGCGAATCTGCATCCTGCCGCAGAGTGCAGGATCGATCACCCAGGGCGCGATGGGTTGAAACCGCAGACTTTCCGCCAGCCGCCGGGCCAGGGCTTTGAAAGAACCATAGGTTCTTTGCACATCCCCGAGCAGGTTCCCGCGCTCCAGAAGTTGCATCAGGAGGTGGGCGATCTGCAGAAGCACATACCAGTGTTTCATTGCCTGCGGATGGGTGCTGTAGGCATGCTCCAGAGCGTATCCGCCATTCTTCTGATTGTTGAAGCCTTCGTTCTCGATCTTCCAGCGGCAGCGTCCACCGCCATTGGCCAGCGTCATCACCTGCCGGGCATGGGTCAAGGGGATGTTGCTCAGCCACACGAATGTGGTGGTCTTGCCGTCGCATTCCTCCCGGCACTCAAAGGCGCTGAGTTGATGCCTTCGCCCCTGATCATCCACATGAACCAGGCCATTGGCCCATGCAAAGCTTTGCCGCAGAGGCGCTGACTTGCCGGGGGGCTGGATGACCTGCTCGCCGCGATTCTCACGCTGCTGATATTTGGCCGTCTGATACTCCCGCCACAGGGCTGGCAGAGAGCCTTCCTTGAAGGTGACAATGTAGGCCCAGCCGTTGTTCCGGCAGACCTGGAAGACCGTTCCGTTGGCATACAGCCCGTCGAACAGGAAGCAGAGTCTCAATTGCGGGTATTTCCCCTTGATCTGCCCGGCCAGACGGACAAAACCCTTGAGTTCACAGTCCTGTTTGCTGGGGTTGGGCTCGGGGTTCTGGATGAACTCCGTGCCCAGAGAGAAGGCCAGTCCACTGGGAGTTACCAGTTTGGCTTCCAACACCGGATGGTAATAGAGGAACCCATCGCCTGACTTTTTGCTCAGACAGTGTTCGCAGTGCCGCTGTGAGCCGAAGGAAAGCTGTCCGGTGGCATCGACAGCCACCAGCAAGGCCCCGCCCAGCCGCTGGTCATCCAATGCCTTCATGCGGATCAGTCGCCGGATCATGTGGTCGCGCAGGCGTTCCAGTTCCCCCGCCGGTAACAGCGTCAGGTAGTAATTGACGGTGTCGGGATGAGCCGCCGCATCTTGTTGATGGCCACACAGCCGCCAGAGGTTCTCCAAGGCCGCTTGCGTGGTGAGTTCATGGCGGATTCCCCGCCGGGCGCCGAGTTTGAGGCAGAAGATCAGCAGTCCCACCCATAGCAGATGAACCTGCTCATAGACGACGTAGCGGCCATCCCGGCCGTCGGCCAGCCGCCCCATCCAGTCCGTCAAATCCGGGAAGAAGTGCCTGGTCGTTCTGGCCAGGGCGGCGATGGGGGTCAGATTCTTCCTTGCCGCAGTTTCCGGCGGGCGCAGTGGGTCTGAACCAGAGCCAGTTGCAGTTGGGTCATCTCCCGCAGCAGGCGTTTGAGCCGTTTGTGTTCCAGTATTGATGCTTGAACCTCATCCTTGAGTTCCGCCGGGACATAGACGGTTCGCGTCTTGCCGGCCTGTGTGAGCGTCAAATGACTGCCGCCGGCGGCATTCTTGCCCAGGGAAGCGGCCAGGGGCGGGCAATTGGGCGTGGCCTGGGCGAGCCTGGCGGCGAGCATGTTCTTCAGGACGGTGGCGTTCTTGGGCAGCTTCATGGGCACCTTTTGTTACTAGGTGATACAACTTAGCACTAAACCAGAGAAAAATCAATGGTGCGACAAAAGAAAAACGGCCCCCAAACGCCAAATCACTTCGCCCAGCGCCCTCCCCGACACAATCCCCGCTATCCCCGTCGATCCGGCCCATTTCCCGCGCCGCCGCCCGCTCCTCGGGTGCGAGAAATGTTTATTCGTCAGGGCTGCACCCCTGCTCGAAGGAAAAGAGGAGTCTGCTTGACACCCTCCCGCACCTCATCTATGCTGTAACCCGAACATAGGCGCGCAAGAGGTGCGCGCCGACCGGTGCTCTTTGACACGTGAATAGCCTTGATAGATGGCCACTGATCGCACCACTCAGGTCCGGAAGGGGCCGGGGCAATAAGATACCTAACAGATGTGATGTTCCGTCCTGATGACTGATGACCCATCCCTCACAAATAAACCTGCGCATCTTGACCCCCGTTTCGCGCCTAACTCCTTACTCCACAAGGCCCCGCGCTACCCCCCACCCCCTCCCGCGACAACTCGCGCTTCTTGCCGGGTATCCCGCTCCCGCCAACACCAGGGGCCCCGCCCATTCGCCCGAAAAAACCGGCACGCCCCAGCATTTGGCACCTCCCCTCGACATGCCGGTGCTTCCCGGCAACAATACTGTGCTGGACTTGGCCGGCCAGCTCCGCCGGATTCCCAGGCCCTGTGAGACCCAAACGTGAACCTCAGTATTACGGTTGAACAACCTGATAAGAAGGTCGCCCTGTTCGGGTCGGCCGACCGGCATCTGCGGATGATCCGCGACGCGTTTGGCGTTGGGGTGTTCGCCCGTGACGATGAGGTCCGCATCTCCGGCGAGCGGGCGCAGGTCAGCAGGGCGGCCGCCGTCATCGAATCCCTGCAACGGCACCTGCGCCGCCGCGAATGGCTCACCACCGAAGAGGTCGCCCAGACGATTGAGGACATTTGCAGTTCGGATTCCAGGCATGCCGGAGAGGGTTTTGACACCTTCTCGCCCGCCACCCGCAGTGTCATCGCCAAGACACCGGGGCAGAAACGCTATATCGACGCCATCGTTCACCATGATCTGACCTTCTGCACCGGCCCGGCCGGCACCGGAAAGACCTATCTCGCCGTCGCCGCGGCCGCCAGCATGCTCAAGAACAACAAGGTCAAGCGGATCGTCCTGGCCCGCCCGGCCGTCGAGGCGGGCGAGCGCCTCGGCTTTCTTCCCGGCGACCTCCAGGCCAAGGTCAACCCCTACCTCCGCCCTCTGTTCGACGCCCTGCACGACATGATGGACTTCGAACAGGTCAAGCGTTTCATGATGAACGACATCATCGAGGTGATCCCGCTGGCCTTCATGCGCGGGCGAACGCTCAATCACAGCGTGGTCATTCTTGATGAGGCGCAGAACACCACTCCCCAGCAGATGCTGATGTTCCTGACGCGGCTGGGGCATGAATCGCGGATGATTGTCACCGGCGATTGCACCCAGGTGGATTTGCCGCCCGAGCAGCCCAGCGGGCTGATCGACGCCGTGGAAAGGCTTCACGGCGTGGCCGGCGTGGGAATTGTTGAGCTCGAACGATCCGACATAGTGCGTCACAAGCTCGTTCAGAGTATCGTTAACGCATACGAGAAGGGCTGATGGCGGAAGGCGATTACAACCTGCCGCAAGGAAGCACAAAAAGTACGCCGATGGATCGGCTCACCCGCAAGTGGACAGATTTCCTGGCCACCGGCGGGGCGGTATCGCTTGGTATTGCGGCCATCTTCTTCCTGGCCGTCACCGCCGTCCTGCTTCTGCGGGCCGACGCGCCGCGTTACCGCGCGGGGGACTACCTCAACTATCCGCTGCTCAGCCGGGTCGACTTCAGCTACTTCGATCGCGTCCGCTTCGAGACGGCACAGAAGTACGCCAGCGAGGCCGAACCCCGCGTCTACCGTCCCAATCCCGCATTCTCGTGGAATTCGCTGGAGCAGGACCTGAAGCACCTGCCTGACGCAGTGGCCGGCAAAACGGCCGCAGATCTGCCCGAACCGCTCAAAGGCGCCATCGACGGGCCGGCCATTCTGGCGCTGGCGCAGTATCAGTCGGCCGACCGCCGTGTTGTGTTCGCCCAGCAGGTTGAGGCATTTCTTCTTCCGCTGCGCAAGAGCGTTGTCCTCTCCAACGACGCCCGCGAGGAGGAACTCCGCCGCCAGGCTCTCCTGCGCATCCCCGGCAGCATCGAGATCAAGCTGATCTCTGCAGACGGCACCACGCTGTCGGAGAAGCTGGACCAGACGCTCCCGGCGGTTGCCTCTGCCCAACTGCTCGCCGACCTGACCAAGTCTGCCAAGGCTGCCTTCGACGGCCATCTTGACCTGCCGCTACGGCTGGCCGAGTACGTTCGCCGCCTGCTTCAGCCCACGTATATTCTGGACGAAGCCGCCACTCGTGACCTGCAGGATAGGGCGGCCGCCGTCGTGCTGGACCGGGCCGGTAACGTGGTGGTCCGCGCGGGCGCGGTCGTCAAGCAGCGTGGGACGATTGAGGAGCGAGACCTGCCGCTTCTTCAGACCGAAAATAAGGCATATGTCGCCTCGCTAAGCGAAGACGTCCGCTGGCAGGCAGGCCTTGGAATGGCCGGCATGGTGCTGGTCATCACGTTCCTGTTTTCCTGGTATGTCGTTCGGTTCCAGCCTCGCATCATTCGCAACCATGCCCGCGGGGCCGCCTTGGCGCTGATGCTGCTGGGCATGCTGCTGATCGCCCAACTCGCCGCCGTGGGCACCCGGCCGCTGTTCCTGTTCGGCATCGCCCCGACCATCCTGGTAGCGATGATCACAACCATCGCCTACGAGCGGCGCTTCGCGCTGGGTCTGGCGATGCTTCACGGGGTCCTGGTGACGTTGGCGCTGCGGCAGGGGGTCGATTTCCTCTGCGTGCTGCTGGCGGGCGTGTCGGTCTGCACCACGCTGCTGAGCGAAGTGCGCACGCGCGGCAAACTGATCGAAGTGGGCATGGCCACGGCCATCGCGATGGGGCTGGTCACCATTGCCGTCCAGTGCGGCGCGATGGGCAATCCGCAGCCGCTGGCGCGCGTGATGACCGATGCGTTGTACTCCGCCATCGCCGGGCTGTCCGTGGGGTTCGTCGTGCTGGGGATTCTGCCGTTTGTCGAGAAGGCCTTCCGCATCACGACGGGCATGACGCTGCTGGAACTGGCGGATGCCAGTCATCCTCTCCAGCGTCGGCTGGCGGCCGAGGCCCCGGGCACCTACAACCACAGCCTCCAGGTTGGCAATCTTGCCGAGGCATGCGCCGAGGCGATCGGCTGCAATTCGCTGCTGACTCGCGTCGGGGCGCTCTATCACGACATCGGCAAGGTCCGCAAACCCGAGTTCTTCTGCGAGAACCAGGCCGATGGTGTCAACCGCCACGTGAATCTGTCGCCAGAAGTCTCGTTCCTGATCATTCTCGACCACATCAAGGATGGACTGGAACTGGCCCGCGAGCACTCCCTGCCCACGTCATTGTATCCGTTCATCCAGGCGCACCACGGCACCACGGTGGTGGAGTATTTCTATCACCGCGCCAAGGCACAGCAGGACAAGTCCGCCGGCAGCGTGAAGGAATCAGCCTACCGGTATTCCGGACCGCGCCCGCGCAGTCGCGAGGTCGCCATCGTCATGCTGTGCGATACCTGCGAGGGGGCCAGCCGATCGATGTCGGACCTGTCGCTCAATCGCATCGACGCGCTGGTGCGCGAACTGCTGCTCAAGCGCCTGCTCGATGGCCAGCTCAGCGAGTGCGACCTGAGCATGCGCGACCTGGACACCATTCAGCGGACCATCACCCGGACACTGATGTCGATTCACCATGGCCGCGTGGCGTATCCGTCGATCCCCGCGCCGCAGCAGTCCGTTGCGGCAAGGATTCCCTGAAGATTATGCCCATTCAACGCCCCTCAACTGGTATGAAACTGACCATCATGTCCCGCGCCGGCGCAGGCCGGTCGCACGTGGAGTTTCTCCGCACCCACGTGCTGGCGGCCGCGAAGCTGATGCGGACGCCGCTGCGCGAGTTCTCCGTGGCGATGGTGGACGACCGCGAGATGCAGCGCGTCCACGGCGAATTCCTCGATGACCCCACGACCACCGACGTGGTAACCTTTCCGCTGGAGATCAATGATCGCGGCGAAGTGACTGAAGGCGAGGTCGTGATCTGCGCGAGCGAGGCCATGCGATGCGCCAAACAGCGGGGCCACCGCACGCGCAATGAGTTGCTGCTTTACGTGATTCATGGCATGTTGCACCTGTCCGGATATGACGATACCACCAAACGAGAGTTTCAACGTATGCACGCGAGGGAGGACGAGATTCTGAGCGAGCTAGGCCTGGGACCGGTCTTCGCTGCCGATGCGCCGGCCCCGGCGCCGGCGAAGGCGGCCCGCAAGTGGGGCTCGTCCGGGCACCCCCGATCCGGAGGGCGTTGAGATGCATCCCTCTCTGCTGGTACTCGCCACCGCCGCGGCCGCCCTGGGGGCGCTGTTCTTCTCGGTTCTGAGCCTGTCCCTGCGCGGTTTTTCCCGCATGCGGCTGGAACAGCGGCTGGAGCGGCGCGGACGGGATCATTGGCTGCAGCCCACCGTCGACCACGCGGATGAACTGGTTTTCATCACCGCTGTCTGCCGTCTGCTGTGCAACATCCTCACGCTGATCTTCGTGCTGGTGATCTTTCAGAAGTCGTCACTGGACCCGTGGCTGCACTATCTCGCGGCGTTCATCGTTGCGGGGGTGATTACCCTGCTTGTGTCGGTTGTGCTGCCTCAGCCCATCGCATCGCATGCTGCGGAACTGGCGATCAGCGTCTGCGCGGGGTTTCTCTACTGGCTGCGTCTGCTGTTCAAGCCGCTGCTGGCGATCAACGCCGCAATGAACGCTCTGGCCCGGCGGGCGGCCGGCGACGACGGAGAGGAAGCCGAGCAGGAGAAGATCGAGCAGCAGATCTTCACGGCCGTCGAAGCGGGGGAGAAAGAAGGCTTGGTCGACCCCTCCGAGCGACAGATGATCGAGTCGGTCATCGAGTTCCGCAATACGACGGTGGGCCAGATCATGACCGCGCGCCCGGATATCATCGCGCTGGAATCCACCTCGCCACTGCTGGTGATCAAAGAGACGATCGAGCAGACCGGGCACTCGCGTCTGCCTGTCTACGAAGAAACGCTGGACCGCATCACCGGCGTACTCTATGCCCGCGACCTCCTGCACTTTGTCGGGCAGAGTGGCATTGGATTCGACATGAAGGTCGCCGTCCGCCCGGCGTTCTACGTGCCCGAAACCAAGCCGCTGAAAGATCTGCTTCGCGACTTTCGCCTGCTGAAGATCCACATGGCGATTGTGCTGGACGAATACGGCGGCACGGCCGGGATCGTCACGATCGAGGATGTGCTGGAGGAACTGGTCGGCGAGATCAGCGACGAGCACGAGCCGCAGGAGGAGGCGATGGTCAAGAAAATTGACGATCGCACTTGGGAGGCCGATGCCCGCATTGAGCTGAAGGAGTTGAACCGTCTGCTGCCCTTGGATCTTCCCGAAGACGCCGACTACCAGACCTTGGGCGGCTTCCTTTCGACGATGGTCGGCCGCATTCCCGAGAAGGGCGCCGCCGTCAGCCAGGGCGGCGCGCGATTCACGGTACTGGAATCCGAGCCGCAGCGCGTGATCCGGGTGAAGATCGAACTGCCCCAGTCTGCGGGTTAAGGACCGGTACATCAACAACCGTTCGGCTCAGCGAGGCCAACCCCCTCCCAGCCTACCCCAGGGGGGAGGAGTAAGAAGAGATCATCGCGCCATTCCTGCCAGTTATTGATGCGCCGGTCTTAAGGCGGCTTGTCGGGCTACTATGCTCAGCGCTTGTGGCTCAGCGTCGGCTCACGGCAGTATGAGCGCCCCCGGATAGGTATCGGCGAGCCGGCTGCGCAGGGTGCTGGCCTGGGCGTAGCTGGCACAAGGCCCCACGCGGAGCAGTTGTCGTCCCTTGGCATCGACCAGGCGGATGGGATTGACCCCGCGCTTGCGGACGGCAGCGGCGGCGGCGTCGGCGTTGGCGATGCTGGAGTACGCGCCGAGTTGCACATAGAACGAGCGGGCGCCGCGGACTTCATTGGCCTTATTCGCCCAGTCGGTCTTGGGGTAGTCGCGGATCAGCATGGCGAAGTTTGCGTCGGCCTCGGCGAATCGTGCCAGACGCTGTTGCGACCGGGCCAGGAAGAAGAGGATGCCCATGCGGTTGTCATCGCTGCCCGAGGCGTTGTAGGCCAGGAGGAGTTCGCGCTGGGCGGCGGGGTAGTCTTCCTGGTAAAAAGCGACTTTGCCTATGCTGGTGTGAATATAGGTCGCGAGCTTTGGAGGGGGGGAGTTGCGCAGGGCTTCGACATAAGCCAGACGCGCTGTCATCAGATTCGAAGCCAACTCTCCAGCGCCCTCGGCCGGGCGCTCCTCAAAAGCCCGGCCGCGCAGATACAGGGCTTCAGCACGGACCGGTCCCGATGCCGTGGTCGCCAGCACCTCGTCGGCGGATTCGGCGGCATCGTCATAGTTACGCGCCCGCAGCGAATCACCGCCCTCCTTGAGCGAGGTGCTGGCGCTCTGGCAGGCCGCCAGGGAGAGCAGCATCAGGGCAAGTAGTGGCAGGAGGCACTTGTGCGAGCGCCGGGAATCATTGCGCGTGGGTGGTGTGGCCGTGTTCATGTCGGGGCCTATGTTACGCGATATGGGCGGAGAACGTGAAGAAGTGTCAGGGCGCTGCGGAATTCCGGACGGCGGGGCAGGCGAGGCGTTGGGCTGTTCCCAGTACGTAGTTTAATGCGTAGTTTACGAGTTAGTACCTAGTTTGCGATTCTTTCCCACTTGGCGCTGCGACCTGTGCCCAGAGCCTTGACTTTGTTCTCCTTCTGCAGCCGAGCCAGGACTCGGCGGATCAGGTCCAAGCCGACCCCAGGACAGCCAGCCTGCACATCGGCTACGCGAAAGGTGCCGACCTGGCGATGGACGGCTGCCAGAACCGCTTCGGTTTTTTCGCCGCGAGGAGACTTGAGTTGCCCGACCCGCTGCTCGAATTCTTTGCACGCCTGCGTGAGGATGAAGAGCAGGAAATTCAGCGTCGGCCAAGGGTCGTGCTGGCCTTGATGCCAGCGCTGCGAGGATTGTTCGAGGACTTCATAGTAGCGTTCCTTATTATCCTCAATGAGGCGTTCGAGGCTGATATAGCGCCCGGCTTCGATCCCGCAATGGTAGCAGGCGAGCAAAAACAGCAGGCGCGAGGCTCGGCCATTGCCGTCGCGGAACGGATGAATACAAAGAAAATCCAGATTCAATGCTGCGGCGAGCACGAGCGGGTGAGCCCATTTCTCCTGCACGCCGCGATGCCAGAGTTCGACCATCTCTGCCATAGCCTTTGAAGTCTGCTTTGCCGGAACGGTCTTGAAACGGACGCGGCTGCGGCCATCGGCGTAGGTCTGGATGATGTCCACATCCTTGTCCTTGTAGTGGCCGGCATCCCATATCTCACCACGGCAAAGCTTGTGGAGCTTCTTGATGGTGGCTTCGGAGATGGGGAGTCTCGCGACGCCCTCATGAATGAGCTTCAGCGCATCGCGATAGCCGCGCACCTCCTCCTCGTCGCGGTCGCGGAGCGAGGGCTTGCCGAACATCAGGGTGCCGATGCGCGACTTCTCGACCTCGACCCCTTCGATGCGGTTGGAGGAGACCGCACTTTCAATCAGCGCGTGTTCGCGGAGGAGTTTCAGTTTTTGCGGGGATTGGTGGGTAAATAGCTCCTGCTTGCCGCGTGCCTCGCCGAGATCGGCGAGATACCAGGCCGTGCGTGTGGGCATCGTGGGCGGTTCCGCGGCGAGTTGGCGGAGAGTCATCATGGTCTTTGCTCCGGATTTCGCATAGTTGGTTCCCATGGTAGTTGTCCAACAGCCTGTTGGACAACTACAAGATCGGTGTGGGGCGTGAGTCAAGTCCTCCCTGGTCGCCGCTTGGATGCAGTGTTGTGGAACAGCACCAATTCGATCAAGCGGAGGTCGGAAACTCGGTCGAGGAAGCCGGCTAGTTGCCGCAGGTCGGCGCAACTCTGCTTCACGCCTTGATCAGCGAGCCATTCCAACATGGTGCTTCGGTACTCTTTCCATGGCCCGATGCCGTTCACCTGTTGTCCCCCACTTCTGGGGTTGATCAAGAAGACTCTAGCGACGCGCGAATCCCAGATCGGGAATGCCTCAGGCCTTAGGAAATGGAGGAGCTTTGAAGCACCGATCATCGAGTTATTGGAGAAAGCCATGAGCAGTTCTAGCTCATCGTTCGTGGGCGTTTGTCCATCTTTGGCATTGGCCAATGTCGCAACGAGCTTCCGCCGGGTGTTCGCGTCCCACCGCATGATTCCAGTGAGTCTTGGAATCGTCGGCATCCATCCATAGACGATGTGAAGCCCGAGCACGGCGCTATCCCAGTTCACTGTCTGGAGACCCGAGAAGTGAGATAGCAGAGCCGGGTAAGCCATCGAATATGGGTCGGTCGCCATTCTGTTTCTGACTACCGGGTCTGTCGACAGAACGAACCAGTCCTGGACCGTCATTGGTGGTTGTTTGATTCGCTTAGCCATGATCAGGACAAAGCCATTCCCGTTTACGTGCTGACAGGATTGTAACGTCAAACGCCTGGAGTTGTGTCACTCCTCGGTCACGGAGACGTCCGTCCGCATGTGGGCAAACAGGCGAGCCCGTCGGCCGGGGTTGTCGTTCGACTTCCACAGGAGGCGGGCCGCTTATTGGGCGGCTCCGAGAGAAGCGTGGCGGGGAAACGGCCAGATGGGAACGTGCTTCCGCCTGAGGGCAAGGCACGCCGAGTGACAGGGTCGGAGTACCGCCCCACCCAGCGAACTGTTGTGCAGGTTTTTCGGGAGAATGCAGAGGCGGAAGACGGGCTAAAGCCCGGACTACCTACTCCGGACTACGTGCTCTTTTCACCCGCACGATCTCGTCCCAGTCGTAGACGCCATCGATGGTGCCGCCGGGGGGGACGACGAGGTATTCCTTTTCGTCCCAGTTGCCCTGAAGAAGGTTCTCGATCAGGCGGATGTCGCCGTCGAGGCGGACGCACTGTTTGCCGGCTTCATGGGCTTTGGCGGCGAACTTGTCCGCGAGGCCGAGGTGATGGGTCTGGGGCAGGTCGATGAAGACGGCCTTGTCGTTGCCGTGGTCGGGGTGCATCTGCTCCCAGATGAATTGTGCATCGTCCTGGCCATACTGCTCGACCAGGGCCTTGTAGGCGTCGCCTATCTGCACGCCCACACCGCCGTCGTCACCGGTGCCAGTGCGAAGGAAGTAGTCGCCGCGTTCGAGGTAGCCGGCGGAGGAGAACGGGGTGCTGGGAGCGTCGCCGAATTCCTTGACGAACCGCTCTCGCGAGCCCAGCAGGATGGTGCAGCAGTCGTGGGCGCGGGGGATGATCAGACGCGTCTTGCCAGCCTGCAGGCCAACGGCCGCATTGCCGCAGAGGCCGAAGAGCAGCAGGATGGCATCGTAGGCCTTGCCCGAGGCTTCGGCCGCGTTGATCTTTTCTTGGATGATCTGGCGGAGGCCGGCGCTGCGGCTGTGTTCGCCGAGTTCGGTGTATTCCGGGTCGATGATGTGCGGGGAGCGAGCGATGCACCAGGAAGCTTCGCGCTGGAAGACGTTGCAACAGATCAGTTTGAGCAGCACGGGCAATCACCTCATGTTACGAATCGGATGCGAGACGCATTGTCGCCAGAAGCGGGGGGGAAAGAAAGCGGACGCGATGCCTGCGGCGCGCGGGAGTTGTTCATGATGGTCGGGGCACCGAGTCAAGCTGAGGCCCAGTTTCTGGCGGATTTGGTGGAGAAGTATCGACGGTAGTACAATTCCGTCCATGCGACTGTCACGTATCCTGCTGCTTTGCGTCATCGTCACGCTCTGCCTGGCCGCAATGCTGGGGCTGGTGGCGGTTCTGGCCGTAAACGTGGTGAACTGGCGACTGATCGTGACGGACCTGGCGATCAGCCTGTTCAGCCTGACCTGCCTGGGCGCGTCGATTCCCCGGCACCGTAACGCGTGGCGGTTCTGCACGCCCGGCACGTTCATCACTGGCAGCGTGGGACTGGTATTGTCGCTCGTCGCGATATGGGATCTCGTCGATTATCCCTTTTCCAGCCTCCTTGATAGAGGCTGGGGATTGTGCCTCCTGTGGTCTATCGCTCTGCCAGTCATGTCGCTGCTGGCGATGACTCAGTTTTCCAACTGGGTGCGATGGGCAAGGCGGGTGACGCTCACGCTGATCGGGGTGCTGGCCATCCAGGCAAGCCTGGCGATCATCTTGAGGATGGGCAGTGATATCGGCGCGCGGGTGATGATCGCCAATGCGATTCTCGCCACGCTGGGGATTGTGTCGCTGCCGATCCTGCAGAAGCTTTACGGCACCAAGAACACCCCCGATCCCGTCAGCACCAAACTGGAGATGGAGATCATCTGCCCGCGCTGCGCCAGCCATCAGACCATTACCGTCGGCGATTCGGCCTGCGGCAACTGCCACCTGAAGTTTCATCTGGAGATCGAAGAGCCGCGCTGCGCCGGGTGTGGGTATCTGCTCTATAAGCTTACCAGTTCGCGTTGCCCGGAGTGCGGGCGCGCGATCCCGATGGTTCAGCCGCCGACGAGGCCGGCCGAAGCGGCAAACGAAGCGGCAGGAACTGCAGGACAGGCAATCCCGGGCATTTAGACGTGGTAGATCAGCGGGAAGGCCTCGGGATGCTCGACTGATTCCAGCGACACATCCACATCGAGCGTTGGCCAGCGAAGGTGATTCGGAGCCACGAGGGTGACAGCCAGGATGTCGCTTAACTTGGCGTCCGTGAACCACGGGAAGTCTGTGTAGGACAGAAAGTGTTCCTTATCCTGCACCAGAATCCACACGCCAAAGCGGTCGATCTGAGTGACTTCAGGCGAAGTGGTCGTGCCAGGCGCGGTCATTTCGATGCTCCTCAACAAATCTGGCCAGTTCATGTACTTGGACACGGCCACGACTGTCGCAAGTTGGCGTCACGGTGTCACGGCCGAGGTCGGGCGAGGAACGCAAGTAGCGTGCTTCGCGACATATAGCCGTCTTGTTTCAGCACCTTCCCGTCGGCATCGATAACCACGATCGCTGGAATCGTGCTGATCCGGTAGCGGCCGGACAACTCCGCGTTGCCGGCGGCATCGACGTCTACGCTCAAGGGGATGTAGCCCGCAATGATTGCCTGCCGCACTCCCTCGCCCGGCCAGGCGTCGTATTTCATCGCCTGGCACGGCGGGCACCAACTGGCCCAGAAATCCAGCAGGATTGGCTTGCCCGTCTGGCGCGACTCTGCGACCGCATTGGCGAAATCGCTGCGCCAGGGAATCCCATCCTCCGGCGGGCCGATCCCCAGCAGTCGCGAGGCCGTAGCCTTGAGCATCGGCACCTGTGCCACCATCAGGAACGCGACCAGTAGGCCGCCAAAGATGACTTCCACCCGATGGCGGCGGACCCATCCCCCTGAGCCCGCGGGTTTTCCGGCCATTTCCCGGCCGCTGGATGGTAACTGCTCCGACATTTTATATTCTCCCTGCAGTGTCAGGACTGCTACGTGCGCGCCTGGCTGCTGCCCAACATCAGCACCAGTCCCATCACTCCGCCATAGATCGCCCCGCGCCACCAGGTTGAGGTCAGTGGGCATGAACCCGTGGAACACTGGCCGAAATAGCCCACCACGCCGCCCAGCAGGGCACCAACACCAATTCCGATAAGGATTCGTGTATACATAATAAGCCTCGATGAAGCGCGAATTCCAGAAACCGCAAGTGTGCTGCGTCGTTATGACGCCAACTTAAAATCGGGGTGGCATGGCCAGATCGGTACTCCCAGATGGCCATGATCGTTTGCCCATGCTCATTCCGGAGTACCAGCCTGAGCATGCCACCCATGTTGATGGACTTCGGCCGCAGCACACTAGCGTGCCGCGGGCGACGCCGGCGTTGATACCTTGTCGATCATCTCCACCAGTTGCTCCGCCCGGGCAAGCCCGACTGTCTTGCCCGCGACCTTGCCTTTGGCGAAGAGCACCAGCGTCGGGATGCTGGCGACGTCGAACTGGCCAGCCAGTCCGGGGTCCTCGTCCACATCGACCTTCACCACCTTGGCCCGGCCGGCGACCTGTGCTGCGACCCGATCCAGCACCGGCCCGAGCATCCGGCAGGGGCCGCACCAGGTTGCGTAGAAATCCACCAGCACGGGAATGTCGCTGTCAACGACTTCACGCTGAAACGTCTCGGCCGTCACTTGCTTTGCTTGACTCACGGTTTATCTCCCTTTTTCTGTGTCTGCTGTTTTGCGGACCTGACTGTTGGTCCGTCAGAGGGGTAGACCCGCGATCGCCATGGTGGTTACAGATTCGCCAATGCTGGCAGAGCGTGCCAGTGGTATCGAGGCATGTTCTGCTGGCGCGAAGGGGCGGGCGGCAGATGCAGAATATGTGCAGTCGAGCACGATTGGAGGAAAGAAAGAACGGCTCAGAGCGTGGGCGTCCGCCGCTTCTCACTGACCCATGGGGAAGAAGATTCCCGCGGCTCGTGCCACGCGCTGGCCGGCCAGCCAAAGCTCCGCGCGCATCACCCATGCGCCATGTCGCTGTGCGTCAATCCACGCTGACACGCGGTATTGGCCGTCCACCGGAGCAGGCCGGTGGAATCGCACCTGCAGCGAACCTGTAACGGCCTCGATACCGTGATGATGGAGGCACTGGCACATGGCACTATCCAGAACAGTGGTGATGATCCCGCCTTGCAGACGCCCGGAATACCCCTGCATCCAGGTTTCCGGGATCAGCGTGGCGGATGTCGAGCCATCATCCTGAAGCGCGCAGTCGAGGCCCAGCCCGCGGTCATTGTCCGTGCCGCAGGCAAAACATGCTTCGTGCCAGACGCGCGCCACTGTCATTGCCGGACCTTTTTTCGCCGGCAATGCAGCGACTCATGGCTCTCCGCAGCGCAAGGATTCTTTCGCTCTGTGGCCCGGCCCTGCAGGTAGCCGTCGGCAATCGCCGCCGGATCAGTCCCGATCTGTCCCGGCACCACAAGGATACCTAGATCGGTCAGATTCTTTGTGGCGACTGCGCCGATGCCACCGCCGATGACGGCCGTGACGCCCATGCTTTTAAGCCACCCAGGCACGTTCTCACACCGAACCTTGGGACGAACGACCTGCCGCGGCCGATCCACCGTTCGAGTCGACGGATCGACATCGCACAGGAAGAACCCATCGGATCGGCCGAAGTGCTCGCAGAAAATGACGCCGGTTGTCGGGACTGCGATTCGCATTGCTATGCCTGTACTGTAGCGGGCTCGATCCGTCCATCTGCCTTGCCGTGACAATGGCACTGTCCATGCCCATGCCCATGCCCGTGGCCGTGGCCGTGCCCCTGACCGTTGCCATGCCCACCATGTTGATGGCCACGGCAGGTTGCGCCCGCGCTGACCAGTTTGCCAGCGAGGTAGTCAGCGACGAGTTGCTCGGGTGTAAGGTTCCCGACGCCGGATACCACTTCCAGGCCGACTTGGTTCAAATGCTGCATCGCGCCGGCACCGATACCACCGACCAGAACGACATCGACCTGCTGCGATTTGAGAAAGCCGCCCACACGCCCACAGCCCTGGCCATCGCAGCAGACGACATCGGTGCTGCCAGCAAGGGTCGGCGGCTCGCCCTGAGTGGTGAATACGCG
>JBBQTU010000083.1:0-15564 GCA_038213005.1 Tepidisphaerales bacterium
TGATTTCTTAGCCCAAACGGGGCGGCATTCCTAAGCCCAGGTTAAGCGTACTCGCGCAGCCCTGGGTAAGAACCATTCACCCTGAATGAGCCCTGAAAGGGCGACACCTCTTTCACCAACCTATTCGCTCCAACCACCCGCTGACGCGTAACTTACCTCTGCTCGAAATAGCGGGCACGCCCAGCCGTTCCCGGGCGGCCCGACACTCACCCATTCACCCGTAGCCGGTAGCTGGCAACACGGCAGTCACGTTCAAACGGCCAGCACACCGCAGAACGCTCGAATCATTCGCCGGGATTGAGTTGCCCGGAAAATCAGCCACTTGCCATCGGCCAAGTAGTGCGTGGCGTCCCCGCCCGCACAGGCCCAACCGGACAATCTCATTTGCCGGGACCCAACATCGTAAGATTTGCCGCAAATCAGCCACTTGCCATTGGCCCAAGTAGTGCGCGGCATTGGCCCAAGTGCGCGGCGTCCCGCCCGCACAGGAATTACAGGCACATCAACTCGCAGAGAACCCAACCCGACGAAGCACTCCCCCCCAAACACACCGCCCCCCCAAGCCCCACCCCCCCAAAGCCCGGTGGGGGCGGTGCACGCCGCGCACTACCATTCGCCCCGGCCCCCCAAGTAGTGCGTGGCGTCCCCGCCCGCACAGGAATTACAAGTGCATCAACTCGCAGAGAACCCAACCCGACGAAGCACTCTCCCCCAACTCCGACCTCCCCGATCCGCCTGTGCGGGCGTCCTCGCCGCCCATTCGCCCCCGCCCCCCAAGATAGTGCGCGGCATCGACCCAAGTAGTGCGCGGCGTCCTCGCCCGCACAGGCCCAACCGGACAATCTCATTTGCCGGGACCCAACATCGTAAGATTTGCCGCAAATCAGGGCCCAAGTAGTGCGCGGCATCCTCGCCCGCACAGGCCCACCTGCCATCGACCCAAGTAGTGCGCGGCGTCCTCGCCCGCACAGGCCCAACCGGACAATCTCATTTGCCGGTACTCAACATCGTGAGATTTACCGCGCACGACCGACGATTGACGCAAGAACCCCATCGCCGGCCCTCACCCGCCGCGGCCTGCATCAACCACATCGCGAGATGAATTGCCTTACAACGTCGTTGAACACCTCGGGCTGCTCAAGCGGCGGCATGTGGCCGGCTTTGGTGATGACCGCCAGTTCACCTTTGGGCATCCGTTGCTTCATGGCTTCGCCCATGCTCACGGGGATGAGGGCATCGGATTCGCCCAGAACGATCAGCGACGGGAAGGTGAAAGTGGACAGCAGGGCGGTGCGGTCCGGGCGATCACGCATGGCGTAACACGCATTGGCGATCGTCAGCGGTGCCGCGCTTTCCATGATCTCCTGCAGGGTCTTTACGACGTCGGGCTTCTCGCCCAGCGTCGATGCGGCCAGCATCTTAGGCATCATCTGAGCCGCCACCGGGCCCGCGCCGCCTTGCATCGCCAGGTCGGCCAGCTTCTGGCGGTTCTCCTTCGCAGCTTGCGGGTCGGCCTCGGTCTTGGAGTCGACCAGGATGAAGCCTTTGAGATCCCCCGCGAACTTCTCGGCAAACGCCAGTGCAATATATCCCCCCATGGAAAGCCCGCCGATCACGCACGGCAAGGCGCCGATCTGCTGCAGCAGTTGGTGCAGTTCATCGGCCATGGATTCCATGGTGAACACCTCGGTGCAGGCGCTCTTGCCAAAGCCCTTAAGATCGACGGCGATCACACGGCAACAGTCGCTCAGGCCGGTGAGTTGGTGCTTCCAGATGCGCTGATCCAGGGGAAATCCGTGGATCAAAACCAGCGGGATGCCCTGTCCCTGCTGGGAGTAGTGCCAATCGGTGTTGCGGATTCTGCATGTCGCCATAGTCATCAGAAGTAGGCGCATTCGCCACCGGCGTCAACCAGCAAACACCCCAGAACGCCATCCCAAGCGAGCGGCCCGACGTGAGTCGGCCGACCGAACACCCCACCCCCTCATCCGCGCCAACCCTCCCGCCACAAAGAGATCGACGTCGAAAGGATTGCCGCCACCGCTACGGACCATCCATGCCCCCTGTTGGGTTGTTTGTGTCCAACATCAACATGGCAGGATGTTGTCTATTTACATGTACCAATAAATATGTGTTGACGCGGCTGATTTATGGCTAGTGGAATGGCATTAAACTACGTCTCGGTTAAATCTCCTGTTAATCTGAGTCAATAACCGATCCTTTGGGCCAGGGCACGGCGGGACTTGATCTGGAAAGAGACGGCGTGGCCGTCGGCGTACATGACATTGCGGCCGTAGGGCATATCCTTGGGGTAATTCGAGTCGTTGTAGCCGCCGGGGTTCCAGTCGAACTGGACGCCGTTTCCGGGAAGAGCTGTCATCATCTTGGTGTTGTGGGGCTCAATGACGCTGGCGTTGGTCCCGTTAGAAAGGACGGTTGACGGACAGACAAAAAAGCCTACGTCGGCCGTGGGGTAGCTTCGGATTTCCTGTCGCGGTCCACCATTGACGTAACGCAGGACGCGGACCGGCTTGCCGTAGCACACGCCCCAGTTCTCCATGCCTCTGGTGGCGTTGGGAAAATACACACAGTGCCGCATCGAGAGCACCGTAATTCCTGAATAGTTGGAGTTGTTGTCCAAGGCGACGGTGGTCGTGTGCGGCCCGTTCCACACGTAAACGCCTTGATTGCACACGCCGGGGTCCCCAGGATTGAGCGCGGGGCAGTGGGCAGCCTCGGGGACGCAGCCTTTGGCGGCAAGCAGGCGGGCAAATGCTGACTTCTTGCCAACCCAATCGGGCATGTTGATGGTCTCGATAGTCTGGTTGGGATAGAAGGTACCAGGCCAGTAGGTGCTATTGGGGGCGTCGTAAGGGGTCGACGCCGGTGGGTCACCGGTAATTAACCCCTGGCATTCATCTCCCCAGTTCCATGAGGGCGCATCGGAGTATTTGTAGTTGGTGGGGTATTCTTTGTAGTCCTGAGCGTAGATGCTGCAGCCCATATAGAGCTGACGCATGTTGCTGAGGCACTTGACGTTGACGGCGGCGGCGCGGGCCTTGGCGAGCGCCGGCAGCAGGATCGAGATCAACAAGGCGATGATCCCGATGACCACCAGTAGTTCGACAAGTGTGAAGCCTGATTAGCGGTTCATGATATAGTCTCCTCCGATTGTGACTATATCATACGCTACGGGAGCGACTACGCAAGAAAAAAAAGGGCTCTCCGCGGCACTCGCTGGTGGCGGCCAAAATGGCAGCACCCGACCCGCGATATTCGTCTGGAAAAGCGGTTTCACCGGCGTCGAAGTGACATTCACCAGCGATTTTGGCGGAGAGCCCATTCCCAGGATTGCAGCGCAAGAGCGAGAGTGAAAGGCCGGAGTGGGATTCGAACCCACGAAATAACGGATTTGCAATCCGTCCCCTTAGTCCACTTGGGTATCCGGCCGTCGGCTGAGGATTCTAGCGGAGCCCGGCCGTAGGCGTCAACCAGGCCTCTGCCTGCGCTCTGCCGCGGCGTGCAGGACGCTTTAAGGCGATTTGGGAGTGCTGCGAGCTTCTCGCAGCTTTGACGAGCCGACCTTGTCGGCGGTAGGAATACATCGGCACCCTGTAGGACGCAGTTGGTGACTATGCATGTCCTGCTCTGCTGCAGCGCCCTCCCGGCGAGAAGCTCCGCCTCGGTAAAGCGGTAAGAAGCTTACCGCACTCCAGGGATCCTCCGCCGGAGGTGTCCTGCGATCAGCCGTGTTGTCAAGCCGCCTTGACACACGCTCTGGCTCGGCGAACATGCGATATTGAACAAGGCAGGAGGCATCCATGGCAGTTTTCAGCGTCGTTATCGTGACCGTGCCGCCGTTTGGCGCGGCCGGGGAACCGGACTCGGCTTTCATTAAGATTGATGGGCGCGAGGCTGTTCTCCGCAGCGTTGAGCTGTTCCTGAATCGCGACGAGATCAAGCAGATCCAACTCGTCGTCCATCCCGACACCCTCGAAGAGGCCAAGCGGCGCCATGGCGGGCACTTTGGGTTTGCGGGGGTTCGCCTGCTGGCTGCAGGGCCTCGCTTCGTCGACCAGATGGCGGCCGCCAGCGAGAAGCTCTCGGCCGACTGTACGCATGTGCTGATCCATGATGCCGCCCGGCCGGCCGTGCCCTATACGGACCTGGAGGCCGCGCTGGCGTCGGCCAACACCAAGTCCTCGGCCACCGCTCTGGCCGTCCCCGTCCGCGGGGCGATTGCCCAGTTGGACGAAGGCGGCAACCCTGTCGGCTTCGTTCCCGAGGCATCCTATATGCTGGTGGCGACCCCCGTGGTTCTGACGCGGGCGAAGTTCATGGAACTGGCCAAGGCCAAACGCGAGATCCACGCGTCGGACCTGACGCTGATCAAGGGTTCGCCGCTGAATGCGCGGCTGGCATCGACAGCCGACGCTTCCATGGTTCGCGCGATGATCAGCATGCTGCCCAAACCCAAGCCCAGGGTCGCCAGTTCGCCGTTTGAAGAAGCGCAGTGGTAGCAGCGTGCTGCGCCGCTCGGATGCCGAATTCGAAAATTCCGCATTCAGATCCCATTCGCCATTCTGGCTTCTGCATTCTGCATTGGCATTTATGGTTCATCCGCCTTGGCTGACCTATCATTGCGGCAGACCGCCGAAACAGACTGAATCGGAAGGATTGATGAACTTGGACAGCCTCTTTCTCGATACAATCAAACGTCGCGTGCTGGTTTGTGATGGGGCCATGGGCACCAGCATCCACCAGTTTCCGCTGGAGGTGCAGAAGGACTTCGCCGGGTTGGAAAACTGCAGCGAGATTCTCAATCGCACTCGCCCGGATGTGATCGCGCAGATTCACCATAACTTCCTGGCGGTTGGGTGTGATGCGGTGGAGACCAATACGTTCGGTGCCAACAAGGTTGTGCTCAATGAGTTTGGCATCGCCGACCAGGCGTTTGAACTCAGCCGGCTGGGGGCGGAGATTGCCCGGGCGGCGTGCGCCCACTTCGCCACGCCCCAGCGTCCGCGCTTTGTGATCGGGTCGATGGGCCCCGGGACGCGCTTGCCCACTCTCGGGCACACCACTTGGGATGTGCTGGAGGACAGCTACGCCGAGCAGGCGCGGGGCCTGCTGGCAGGGGGCGTCGATGCGCTGCTGCTGGAGACTCAGCAGGATCTGCTGACCATCAAGGCTGCGCTGGCGGGCATTGAACTGGCGATGCAAGCCGCCAACCGCCGCGTGCCGGTCATGGTGCAGGTGACCATTGAGACCACCGGGACGATGCTGGTCGGCAGCGACATGTCCGCCGTCGTCGCCGCCATCGAGCCCTACGAACAGGTTGTATCGCTGGGGCTGAACTGCGCCACGGGACCGGCCGAGATGGGCGAGCATGTGCAATACCTCGCCGATAACTGGCCACGTCTGATCAGCGTGCAGCCCAACGCCGGCCTGCCGGCGATCGTTGATGGTCAGGCGCACTATCCGCTGACGCCCGCGGATTTTGCCCATACGCTGATGCGCTTCGTCAATGACATGCGCGTCAATCTCGTCGGCGGCTGCTGCGGAACCACGCCCGAGCATCTGCGAGCCCTCGCGGCCTCAGTCGCAAATCCGAAATCCGAAATCCGAAATCCGAAATCTCCAGTTTCCTCCCGCCCCCAGATATCCTCCATCTACTCGGCCGAGGACGTGCGTCAGGAAACCAGTTATCTCATCATCGCCGAACGCACCAACACCAACGGCTCGAAGAAGTTCCGCACGCTTCTCGAAGCCGGCGACTTCGACGGCATGGTCGCCATGGCTCGCGATGAGATGCGCGATGGCTCGCACGTGCTGGACGTCTGCGTCGACTTCGTCGGCCGCAACGGCGTCGTCGACATCCAGGAGGTCGTCCACCGGTTCGTCCAGCAGGTGCAGGCCCCGATCATGCTCGACTCGACCGACCCCGTGGTCATGGAGACCGGGCTGAAACTCGTCGGCGGCCGCTGCATCCTCAACTCCATGAACCTCGAAGACGGCGAAGAGCGCGTGGCCCGCATCTGCGCCCTGGCGAGGAAATACGGCGCGGCAGTTGTCTGCGGCACCATCGACGAGGATAAGCTCGCCGCGATGGCCCGCACGGCGGATCGCAAACTCGCCATCGCGAAGCGCCTCTGCGACCTGGCCACCAGGTACGGCCTGCGTCCGGGCGATCTGCTGTTTGATCCGCTGGTGCTGCCGATCTCCACCGGGATCGAGGAGGATCGGCACAACGCGATGGAGACCATCGAGGGCATCCGACGCATCTCGCGCGAGTTGCCGCAGTGTCACACCGTGATCGGGCTCTCTAACGTGAGCTTCGGGCTGAAGCCGGCCGCCCGGGTGGTGCTCAATAGCGTCTTCCTCCACGAATGCCGAGCGGCCGGGCTGACGGCCGCCATTGCCCATGTTTCCAAGATCCTGCCGCAAAACCGCATTCCGTCCGAGCAGTGGGCCGCCGCGCTGGACCTGATCTGCGACCGCCGCCGCGAAGGATTTGATCCGTTGACCCACTTCATCGGGCTCTTTCCTGACAAGGGCGCATCAGAATCGCTCGCCGCGCCAGCGATAGCGAGTCTCCCGATCGAGGAGCAGTTGAAGCGGCACATCGTCGACGGCGACAAGCGCGACCTGAAGCTGCACCTCGACGAGGCGATGCAGCAATACAAACCGCTGGAGATCATCAACACCTTCCTGCTTGAAGGCATGAAAGTGGTCGGCGAACTGTTCGGCTCCGGCCAGATGCAGTTGCCCTTCGTGCTGCAGAGCGCTGAGACCATGAAGGCCGCTGTGGCGCATCTCGAACCGCACATGGAGCGTGCCGCCGGCAGCACCAAAGGCAAGATCGTCCTGGCGACGGTCAAGGGCGACGTCCACGACATCGGCAAGAATCTCGTCGACATCATCCTCACTAACAACGGCTACACGGTTTACAACCTGGGCATCAAGCAGCCTGTGGCCGCCATCCTGCATGCCGCCCGCCAGCACGATGCCGATGCGATCGGCATGTCCGGCCTGCTGGTTAAGAGCGTCGCGGTGATGCGCGAAAACCTTGCCGAGCTGAACGCCCAGGGCATCAACATCCCCGTGCTGCTTGGCGGGGCGGCCCTCACGCGCGGCTATGCCGAGAGCGACCTGGCCGTGCTCTACAAAGGCCCGCTCTTCTACTGCAAAGATGCCTTCGAAGGTCTATCGACGATGGACCGCATCGCCGCTGGCGATGTGGACCATATGGTCACCCAGCAGCGCCGCGAGGTGGATCGCCGCACCGCCCTGCGCCAGCGGGCCGAGGCCTGCGCCCGCCCGCCGGCCGACCTGCCGGACCGAAGCCAGGTCGCTCGCGACAACCCGGTGCCCACGCCTCCTTTCTGGGGACGCCGCATCGTCCAGTCCATCCCGCTTCGCGAGATATTCCCGTACATCAATGAACTGGCGCTCTTCCGCGGCCAGTGGGGCTTCAAGAAGGGCAAACTCTCCGACGAGGACTTCGATCGACTGACTGAAGAAAAGGCTCGCCCCGTCTTCCAACGCCTGCAGCAGCAGGCCATCCAGGAAAACCTGCTGGTTCCCCAGGTCGTCTACGGCTACTTCCCCTGCCAGGGCGAAGGCGACGACCTGATCGTCTACCACGCTCCAGGAGGGGAAACTCGAAATACGAAATCCGAAATCCGAACCGGATCTGAAATCTCAGATCTCAAGTTCCCAATCTCAAACGGGAATGCCCGCGAATGGCTGCGATTCACCTTCCCGCGCCAGGACTCACGGCGGCGGTTGTGTATTGCCGACTTCTTCCGCTCGCGCCAGTCCGGTGAGTTCGACGTTCTGGGCGTGCAACTGGTCACCATGGGCCACCTCGCCACCGAGCACGCCCAACAACTCTTCCAGGCCAATCAGTACCAGGACTATCTGTACTTCCACGGCCTGGCGGTCGAAAGCGCCGAGGCGCTGGCCGAGTTGTGGCACAAGCGCATGCGGCAGGAGCTGGGCTTTGGAGGCGACGATGCCCCGCGGATCCGCGACCTGTTCCAGCAGACCTATCGGGGCAGCCGGTACAGCTTTGGCTACGGCGCCTGCCCGAACCTGGAGGACCGGGCCAAGCTTGTCGAACTGCTGCACCCGGGCGAAATCGGCGTCAGCCTCAGCGAAAACTTCATGCTCGAGCCCGAGCAGTCCACCGACGCCCTGGTCGTTCATCATCCGCAGGCGAAATACTTCGACGTGTGACGGCCGATGCCGATCACCTGGCCGCCGGGCCGCCGCGGAGGGTGCTACTGCCGCGGCTCCACCACCACCCGGAATCCCATCGTGTCGCTGCGCGTGGTCTCGCTGGATGCGAACCGAACCGCCGACCGGCACTCCTCTGGGCCATTGCGCCACGATCCGCCGCGATAGACGTAACTGATATCACCCTCGACATCGCCGGGCGCCGTCTTGGGAGCCAGCACCGCGGTGCCGTCGGCCGGGGCGTCCTTGTAGTCCGGCTGATACATGTCAGCACACCACTCATAGACGTTGCCGTGCATGTCGTAGAGGCCCCACGCATTGGGCGCGTGCGAACCCGCAGGCGTCGTTCGCAGCGGCTTGTCGCCTTCGGCCGCCTTGAACGTTGCCTGTGTGGTCGTCAGTGCCGCGCCACACGAGAACGCCGTGCTGGTGCCAGCCCGGCAGGCGTATTCCCACTCAGCCTCCGTAGGCAGGCGGAAGACCCGGTTGGTCCGCTGGGTTGCATACTGGCAGAATTTCACCGCATCGCGCCGGGCGATCGAGTCGGCCGGGGCCGTGGGGTCGCCTTTGAACTCCGACTGATTGGAACCGACCACCGCCTGCCACTGAGCCTGGGTGACTTCAAGCTTGCCGATGTAGAACGGCTGCTCGATCTTCACCGTGTGCATCGGCGACTCGCTGGGATCGTGCCCGGGCTCATTGTTGGGCGAGCCCATCTCAAACTCGCCCGGCTGGATCATCACCAGTTCCATCTTCACGCCGCCGATGTCGACGCTCAGCAACTCCGGGTTGCGCGCTTTGGTCTGCTGATACATGATCGTGATCCCGAGCGCGACGGCCACAACAATCCCGCCCAGCACGAGCCACTTGGCGCTACTCGGGTTTTTTCTGGTTTGCCTGGCCATGGTTTCCCTTTCAGCGGTACTGGCGCTGCAACTCGGCCGCCTCTTTCCGCAGTTGCTTCACGTTCATGTTCGTTCCCGGGCAGAGCGTCGGCCAGCAGTCCCGATGCCCCAGCACATTGTCCGGTGGAATGTCGTAACGGTCCATGAGGAACGCCACCAGTCGCACGGCCGACTTCCACTGCGCATCTGTCGGCGACTTCTCCTCGAAATTGCCGACCAGACAGATCCCAATCCCGTACTGGTTATACCGCCCGTCAGGGCTTTTGGTATGCGCTCCCCATTTTTGCTTCGCCCAGCGCGAGCCGACTTCCACCGCACCGTCGCCCGATTCGCTTCCGTTGCCGATCACAAAGTGGTAACCCAGCTCATCCCACCCCTTGTGGGTGTGCATATAGTGGAATACCAACGCCCCGCCTTCTTCGGTTGCGCTGTGATGGATCACGATATACCGCCACGGCCGCGCCATCGCCCGCGGCGCCCACGCTCGCGGCACCGCCGGGCCCGTTGTGCCGATGTGCGGCAGCGGCCCTGCGCCCGGCAACCACGCCGCCTCGTCCCCCGGCATCAGGTGGTGGCACGAGCCCACCAGCAATGCCAGGCCCAGCATCAGCAGCAGAGAAATTGGTCGGCGCATGATCTTCGCTGCCTCCTTGCAGCCAACGATTTGCCCAGACGCCACTGGCGACAACGACTACTTTCGCGCCTGGTTGGCCACCTTCATCGGCAGACCGAACAGGTCGATAAACCCGCGGGCGGCCGTCACGTCATACCCTTCCATGCTGAAGCTTGCGAGTTGCGGGTCGTACAGGGTATTGGGGCTCTTGGCACCAATCGCCTGGGCCTTGCCCTTGAACAGCCGCACCTTCACCGTGCCCGTGCAGGGCTGGTTCGTGTAGTCGACAAACTGCTGCAGTGCCAGCCGCAGCGGGTGATACCACTGCCCGTTGTAGACCAGCTCGGCATACTTCAGCGCCACCTGCTGCTTGTAGTGGGCCGTGTCGCGCTCGACCGTGAGCTGCTCCATCGCCTTGTGCGCCTCGTAAAGGATCGTCCCGCCGGGCGTCTCATACACGCCGCGGCTCTTCATCCCCACCAGGCGATTTTCCACCAGCAGCGACAGCCCGACACCATGCTTGCCGCCGATCTTGTTCAGTTCGGCGATCACCATGTGGGCGTTGAGCTTCGCACCGTTGACCGTCACCGGATTGCCGTGCTCAAAGCCTATCTCGACCACTTCGCTCTCGTCCGGAGCCTTGCTCGGCGGGGTGGTCATGGTCAGGCAGTGTTCCCAGTTGGGTTCCTGATCCGGATGCTCGATCTCAGCGCCCTCGTGGCTGATGTGCCACAGGTTGCGGTCCTGACTGTAGATCTTCTTCTTGGACTGTGCGATCGGCACGTTGTGCTTCTCGGCATAATCCACAGCGCTCTCGCGGTCGCGCAGCTCGAAGCGGGTGTCCTTCCACGGCGAGATGATCTTCAGCCGCGAATCCAGCGCCATGTAGGTCAGCTCAAATCGCACCTGGTCGTTGCCTTTTCCGGTGGCGCCATGCCCGACGGCATCGGCACCGGTGGCGTGGGCCACTTCCACCTGGTGCTTGGCGATCAGCGGCCGGGCGATCGAGGTGCCCAGCAGATAGTCCTGCTCATAGACCGCGTGCGCCCGCAGCATCGGGAAACAGAAGTCCCTGGCGAATTCCTCACGCAGATCCTTGATCACCACCTCATCGGCGCCGCTCTTGTAGGCTTTCTCTTCGATCCCCTTGAGCTCATCGCCCTGGCCCAGTTCGGCCGCGAACGCCACCAGCTTCACGCCGGGGTAACGCTCCTTCAGCCACGGCAGGATGACGCTGGTATCAAGCCCACCGGAGTAGGCCAGCACAATCTTCTTCGGGTTTTCAGTCACGGGCATAAAAGTCTCCAATTGTAAGAATCGAAGCCATCAGTATATCGGCCCGCCCCGTCAGAGGCCAAGACGCTGCGCCCAACTCTTCTTAAGGGTCGGCGCATCAATAACTGGCAGAAATGGCGAGATCGTCTTTTCTGACACCATTGCCCCTGGGGGAGGCTGGGAAGGGGTTGGCCTTTTTGAACCGGACGGTTATTGATGCGCCGGTCCTATAGGGGCGTGCCCGTTTTTCCGGGCGGCCTGGCGAAGTGGAGATCGGATACGAACAAGGAGCCGTCGGCGTAAGCCGGCGGGTTGGCCGACCGGCCCCGCCTCACCGACAAGCACCTTCGCCGGTTGGGTATCGCCACAAGGGTGATCACGCTGCCTCGCAGCGGCAACCGTCATTCGCTAACCCGCCGGCTTACGCCGGCGGCTCGTTGCAGGCGATTCCGACACGGTAAACAGTTACGCTCCGTGGGGCTGGATTTCTGCACTTGCCCGGAAAACCGAGCACGCGATGTCTTAGCCCCAACGGGGCGGCATTCTTAAGCCCAGGGTAAGCGTACTCGCGCAGCCCTGGGTAAGAACCATTCACCCTAAATGAGCCATGAAAGGGCGACACGTCTTTCAGCACCGCATTCGCTCCAACCACCCGCTGACGCGCAGCTTGCATCTGCCCGAAAAATTAGGCACGCCTGATCTGTCCAGTTGCTGCCCGCGGGGTGGCTTGTCGGAAGTGTCATTGGCTATAATAAGGGCTGGAAGATCGGACTGGAGTCATCGAGTATGATCGACATCCTTTGGGACCAGGTAGACCCGACCGCCATTGGACAACGCGCCTTGGGCGAACAGGATGACGACGCGCATTTCTGGCTGCACCGTCCGGTTTATGAGCGCGTGGCGGGAATAGAGCACTTGCGACGGCTAACCCATGGCGATACCACGATTGACGCCCGAGTTCAGAGAGTTCTTGAAACTGCTAAACTCGGCGAACATTGAATATGCCAGACCTAAGGACCTGGGCGACGTGGACGAACTCAAGAGTATTCACGGCCGCGATGGGGAATAGGGGCATATTGCCTGCCGGGTTCGGCTGTGCCTGGTCCTGATCCTTCTGAAGATGCGACGTCTGGCCGCCCGGGCAGCAGGCGAGTCGTTCCTGACCGAGCTTTCGCCTCCCCAGTCGCCTTTTTCCCGCGACTGTTATATGCTCAGGAACCGCCCCGTCGGCGGGACGTAGGATTGCAGGTACTAACAGAAGGAATTTCATGCAGATCGCCCAGAATAAGGTCGCGTCGTTCAACTACACGCTGAAGGACGACAGCGGCAAGGTCATCGATACCTCCGACGGCCGCGCCCCCCTCGAATACGTCCAGGGCTCCGGCGGGATCATTCCCGGCCTCGAGGCCGCCATGCTCGGCAAGCAGGAAGGCGACGCTTTCCAGGTCGTCATCCCGGCCGCCGACGCGTACGGCGAGAAGAAGCCCGAGATGATCCAAGCGGTCCCCCGCACCAACTTCGGCTCCATCCCCAAGATCGAAATCGGCATGCAGTTCCAGGCCCGTACGCCTCACGGCATGCATGTCGTCACCGTCGTCGGTGTCGATGATGAAAACGTGACGGTTGATGGCAACCACCCGCTGGCCGGGCAGACCCTGCACTTTGACATCGCGATCGTCGACGTCCGCGAGGCCCAGCCCCATGAGCTGGAGCACGGCCACGTCTGCAACAAGCATGACCAGGGCGGTTGCGGAAGCTGCGGCGGCGAGGACGGCGGCGGCTGTGGCCACCAGCATTGATCGGCGACCGCACGGAATTCGCACGACGACTGCTGCGCTGGTACGACACCGCTCGGCGTGATCTCCCATGGCGCGTCCCTCCCGTCCCTGCGCCGGGAGCGCGTCCCGATCCCTACTACGTCCTGCTGAGTGAGCTGATGCTCCAGCAGACGCAGGTCAGCACCGTCGTCGCCTATTTCCACCGCTTCGTCGTGGAATTCCCGACGATTCAGTCGCTCGCCCAGGCCGATGACCAGCATGTCCTGCGCCTCTGGCAGGGACTGGGTTACTACTCCCGCGCCCGCAACCTGCACGCCGCAGCCAAAGCCATCGTGGCGCGCCACGGCGGCGTCGTGCCGCCAGACGTCAAGACCCTGCTGGAACTCCCCGGCATCGGCCGATACACCGCCGGGGCAATCGCTTCGCTGGCCTGGGAGACGCGCGCCCCCATCCTCGACGGCAATGTCCAGCGCGTCCTCTGCCGCATCTACGGCATCGAAGCCGACCCGCGCGATCGTGCGGTGAACGCCAGGCTATGGGGACTCGCCGACTCGCTCCTGCCCAGGCACCGAGTCGGCGACTTCAACTCAAGCCTGATGGAACTGGGCGCAACGGTGTGTACCCCGCGATCGCCGACATGTCTCACTTGCCCGGCCGCCATGCATTGCACTGCACAGCAGAAGGGCCTGCAGGATCGCATCCCACCGGCGCGGAAGACCAAGGCGTCTCCACAAGAACGCCGCTGGGTCTTCTGCGTCGAGCACAAAGGCAAGTGGCTCATCCAGCAGCGCCCCGCCAAAGGACGCTGGGCGGGGCTGTGGCAGTTTCTCACGATCCCGGCCGGCGAGCGCCCGCCAGAGCCGCACGACCTGGCGGGATTGGGTCTGAAGGTCAACCACATGGTTCCGCTGGGGACGATCCGCCACACGCTCACTCACCGGCGATATGAGTTCGTAGCCGTCGCCTGCAAGCTGACAGGAAGGTTGCCCGCCAGCACCCAACCTCGCACCTGGGTGACGCCGGCCGAGTTGACCCAATATCCCCTGTCTCGCCCTCAGTTGCTCATCGCTCAACTCGCGTTCGCCTCTTCGGCCGCCCCGCAGGCATAGCCTCGCCCCAGTCATCGGCCCCACCCACGGCCTGGTGTATTGCGTCGCTCTGATGCCAACTTGAAATCGGGGTGGCATGGCCAGATCGGTACTCCGAGATGGCCATGCTTGTCCTTCCCCAGTCCGGAGCGCCGGCCTGAGCAGGTCGCCTATGCTGACGGACTTCGGCCGCAGCACACTGGCATAAATCGGTACACACCGATCCGCCGTTGTTGTTACAATGACAGCGGATCGGTCCGCCCGCTGCTGCGCTGTGGATGGCCCGGTCTCATTTGCCAACTGCGCCGGGAGGACCTTCGATATGAAACGCTCCTGGCCGTGCAGCAGGCGCTGCGGCTTGGGCACGTTCCCGAGCCCGCCGCGGCCCCTTCGGTCGGCGCTTCCCGCGAGTATGGCGCTTCGGCGGCCCGACCTGTCGGTGCTCCGACAGGTCGGGCTGGACCAACTGATCTACTCCCGCAAGGAACCCTGGCGGGAAGACATTCTGGCATTGATCGTCGGCCGGATCGTGTATCAGGGCAGCAAACTGGCACTGACCGGCGTCTACCAGGATTCGGCCCTGTGGGAGCTATGCGGGCATCCGGCCGGCAAACGGCCAGACGTGGAGAAGCACGCCTATCTCCCCATGGATCGGCTGCTGGACAGACAAGAGAGTATTCAAAAACAACTGGCTATGCGTCACTTCAAGGATGGCTGTCTGATCTACTACGACATGACCAGCAGCTACGCAGAGGGGGAGTACGAGGACTCGGAACTGGTGGCCTACGGCCACAACCGTGATTGCAAGCGGGGGCATGCCCAGATTGCCGTTGGGCTGCTGACTACGGCCCAGGGTTGTCCGGTGGCCGTGCGGGTGTTCCGGGGCAACACCGCCGACCAGACCACCGTGCTGGATCAGGCCAAGACTATTTGCGATGAGTATGGCGTTCAAGAGGTGATCTTCGTGGGAGACCGCGGGATGCTGACGCCCAGGCGGATCGAGGAGTTGCACGCCCTTGGCTACAAGACCCTGACGGCGCTGACCCACCCGCAGATGCGAGAGCTATTGCAGCGCCGGGTGGTGCAGTTGGAACTGTTCAGTGAAGAGGCCGATGAAGCACGCCGTTGCTACAAGGACCTGATGCACGTCGAACAGGCCTTCCGCAATCTCAAGACGGTGTCGCTGGAGATGCGGCCGTTTCATCATCACCTGGACGATCGCATTCGATCGCATGTGTTCGTGTGCATGCTGGCATATTATGTTCAGTGGCAGGCGAGCCAGAGACTCCAGCCGCTGTTCGCTTCGGACGGCAAAGGGAAGAACCGGCGGTGGACGCTGGATCGGGTGTTCGAGCGGCGCAAGGGGATTCGTATGCAGACGCTGTCCGTCGGCGGGACGGCCTTTCCCACCGCCATCAGTTCGCCGGATGAGCATCAGCGCCGGATCCTGGAACTGCTGCAAGTGAAGTTGTAGCCTGACACGTGAAAAGCGAAAAACGATTTTCAATACGGTGGTTACAGGGCGAAAGCGCATTCACATTGACGACATGGTTGTGTCGCTGCGCGAGCAGGGATGTCGAATTGGCGCGGTGGTTGACGAAGCCCACCACGGCTTCCACGCCGAGACGCAGGCGGCGATCTTTTTCCGTGGGGTGCTGGAGCCG
>JBBQTU010000084.1:0-15442 GCA_038213005.1 Tepidisphaerales bacterium
CCCTCCTCCGACGGATACGCGTGATAATGAATCCATCGGCCGGTGGGAGCGCAGAAATACTCGTCGTGCAGGACTGTGCCTTCACTGGCGGCGGCTTCCACCTCGCGGAACGGGCTTCCGTCTCTTTTCCAACACGGAAGCTGGTAGATCGGCATGCCCACCAGTTGGTCCTGCGTCTGGCCCAGGATGCGCTCGGCCTCGTCATTGACGAGGATAAATCGCCACTTCAGATCCAGCGAGACAAAGCCATCGGAAATCGACTGCAGGATCGTCGTCATCTTCCGATTGGCTTGCCACAGCGCCTGTTCCATCTCACGGCGCGTCGTGACATCCCGCCCGATGCGCAGCACCCCGCGCCGACCGTCGGGCAGTTTCCCGATGGCGGCCGAGGTCATCTCCCAGATCAGTTGGCCGTTGTGGCGCGTGCGAATGGCAATCTCGCCCTCTTCAATGGCTTCGTCGCTCTCGTAGAGAGCATCAACCTCCTGCCCGACCTCGCTGTCGCCGCCCGGCGCGGCGCCGCTCTCGTCGCCCTCGGCACAGAAACGCCATTCCCCGAGCGTCTGGATATCCGCAGGCTCCCAGCCGCTGGTCTCGCTCCACGCCTTATTGAGGTGGATGACCTCCCCGTCCTCGGCGTAGACCATCATCGGCAGGGGCGAACTCTGCACCACCGCACGGAAACGTCTTTCGCTGGCCTGCACCGCAGCGCGGATGCGATCCTGGCTGGCCAGTTCGCCCAGCAGGTCGCGCTCGCGCCACCCCACCCGCCGCCGCCGCCTCCTGGCCTCATGCCTCTGCCAGACGTTCTGGATTTCCGGCACCTCGGTCAGCAGTCGCGTCCGGTCGCGCAGATAGGGCTCCTGGCCGGGAGCGTCGGCCGTCGGCACCGAAGTACGAGACTGGTTCCAGACTCGATCATGCGCCGCAAAGGCACCCAGCAGGATCAGGTGATCCAGCGGCCGATCTCCCATCACCGTTCGCAGCGCGTCGCAGCATCGACCCCGGCGATCACGATGCCGCGTCACGCGCACAGCCGCCCACAGGACCAGCCGTTCCATCGCCGAGCCCGGCTGCGCCCAGTCGGCATCTTTCCCGCCGCGCGCGGTCGTCGCCGTGATTTGCTCAAGGAGTTTCGGTACGGACGGCATCGAGGCGCGGCTCAGGTCCAGGATCTCAGCCGCGGGCACCCCTCGCTCATAGACGTGGCAACAGCGAAGGATGAGGCTGAGGGTCGTCCGATGCGTCCGCGCCATGAGCAGTAGAAACTTTTCCTTGAACGGCGAAGGCAGCGGATTACACACATATCCCGCTCGGGCCACCTGCCAGAGCGACTCAAGCACGGCCGGGTCGTCGCGCACGCCGTCCAGCGCCGGCGGCACAAAGCCGACGGCGGCTGCGATCTCGGCCCGAATCTGTTCAACGCTACGCACCGATATGCATCCTCTCATGGCCGCTGCCCGGCCGGCCCGTCTGAGCTCAACAAGTCACAGACTTCGCAGAGGAACTGAAGATCGGAGCATAACCGGTCTGACCCAAACAACCTACAGCTTTCCGACAGCTTCCTGCGATGGACGTGCCCGTTTTTCCGGGCACGCGATTTCTTAGCCCCAACGGGGCGGCATTCTTGAGCCCAGGGTAAGCGTACTCGCGCAGCCCTGGGTAAGAACCATTCACCCTGAATGAGCCCTGAAAGGGCGACACTTCTTTCAGCACCGTATTCCCTCCAACCACCTGCTGACGCATAACTTACATCTGCCCGAGAAAGCGGGTACGCCCCTGCGATCGCGCGTGCCCAGAAATCCGGGCAACTGCCGCCGGTGCCCCCACCGGCGGACCTCGGCCCACGCCTGGGACCGCCCGCGCCGGGACGCCCCATCGGTTCCGAATACCATTGCCCGGATTTCGGGGCACGCCCTTGCGATCCGCATGCCCTTGCCCGCAGGTCCGCATAATCTTACAGTTTGATCCTGTACAGGTGTCCTGACAAAGAGAGCGTCCCTATGCCCGAAAAAACCGTTGGTGTGTGTCTGCTTGGTTGCGGAATCGTCGGTGGCGGCGTCGCCAGCATCCTGCTGGATCAGAAGGAGATGCTCCGTCAGCGCACGGGAATCAATTTTGAACTGCGTCACGTTGCCGTGAAGGGTCAGGAGGACTACCCACCCAACGCCGACCGCCTGCCCATGACCACCGACGCGGTTGCGGCCATCAATGACCCCGCCAGCGAGATCATCATCGAACTGGTCGGGGGAACCGGGATCGCCGGCAAGTTCGTGGAGTTGGCGCTTTCGCTGGGCAAGCCGGTCATCAGCGCCAACAAGGCGCTGCTGGCTACCAAAGGTCCGGAGCTGTTCACCATCGCCCGCAAGACCGGCACCTGCGTCGCCTTCGAGGCATCGGTGGGCGGCGGCATTCCGATTATTGACGCCCTGTGCCGCGGTCTGGCCGCCAATCGCATCGACGCCATCCTGGGCATCGTCAACGGCACCTGCAACTTCATTCTCACCAAGATGACCCAGAACGGCTGGACCTATGACCAGGCGCTCAAGGAGGCCCAGAAGCAGGGCTTCGCCGAGGCCAACCCCGCCATGGATGTTGAGGGCCGCGACGCCGCCCAGAAACTCGCCATCCTGGCCGGGCTGGCGTTCAATGTTCGCGTCACCGAAGCCGACATCCACATCGAAGGCATCAACACGATCGACGCCATGGACATCCAGTACGCCGGCGAACTGGGTTACGTCATCAAGCTGCTGGCGATCGGCCAGCGCATGAAGGGCGACTGGGTCTCCCTTCGCGTTCACCCGACCCTGGTCCACAAGGACGAGATGCTCGCCGACGTCTCGGGCAGCTTCAACGCCATCAGTATCTTCAGCCACGCCCTGGGGCATGCCCTGTGGTACGGCCGGGGAGCCGGCCGGATGCCCACCGCATCCGCAGTCGTCGCCGACCTGGTCAGCGTCGCTCAGGGCATCCAGAAGTCGCTGTTTGACCAGATGAACATCTACATGGACAAGGTGCCTGCTGCGAGGGTGCTGCCGTTTGATCAGCTCGAGTCGCGATACTACATCCGCCTGTCGGCCAAGGATCAGCCGGGCGTGCTCGCGCAGGTTACCGCCATCCTCGGCAAGCAGAACATCAGCGTCTCTGCCATCAACCAGCACGAAGGCGGCGAGGAAGGCCGTAGCGTGCCGATCGTCATCACCACCCATGCAGCCGCCGAAGGAAAAATGCAGGCCGCCCTCCGCGAACTGGATACCCTGCCCACGATTCAGTCGCCGACCATGCTCCTCCGCATCGTCGACCAGCCCGTGGAATTCGCGGAGCCTGCATGACGAAAGTAGCCTCTCCCGTCCCGGCCTGCCTGTCAGTACAGTTCGCCGGGTCAGCCGGTCTGAGAAAGCGAGCGCGGATGCGTGGCAGAATCGCTTGTGACCCCTTTGCGGGGCCTTCCTTAGAACAGTTTGGCCTCTTTGGCCTTCGTGCCCTTGGCCTTGGGGGCCTGCTTGAACGAGCGGATGTCCTGCTGGGCGGGCATGTCGATCCTCTTGCCGGCCAAAAGTTCCTCGATGGTCAGGATCTGCAAGCGCGGGTGACTGCTGCCCGCCACCGTCTTGGTCTGGAAGACTCCGGCATCCGCCGCCGCCCGGCGCATGGGGGCGGTGGGCTCCTCGATGCAGATGAACACGCCGATGGCCGCCTCCTGCAGATCCATTACGCCCAGCAGGTCGCGCACCTGATTGACGGTGACGTGGCCGCCCTTGACCGAGATGACCACGCTCTTGGTCTCCCCGGCTGAGTCGGTCAGGTAGAGGCGGCCGTCGATGCCCTTGTCGGCCCCCTTCTTTTCGTCTCTCGCCTGCGGCCGGGCACCGATCAGGCCCAGGGCCCAATACTGGAACTGATATTTATCCAGGTCCGCCAGGGCCTGGGCACTGGCGAGATCTTTGGACCCGCCCACCACGCGATACTGCTGGACGATCTTGGGGCCGAAGGCATCCGCCAGCCGCACTTTGATCAGATTGACGGCCAGATGGGTGATGTCGATGCCGATCCACTTCCGCTTGAGTCTTTGGGCGGCGGCGATGGCCGTGCCGCAACCGCAGAAGGGATCGAGGACGACGTCGCCTTCGTTCGAGGATGCCGCGATGATCCGCTCCAACAGCGCCTCCGGCTTCTGTGTCGGATAGCCGAGCCGCTCTTGAGCACGCGAGTTGATGGGAGGGATGTCCTCCCACAGGTTCTGCATGTGCTTCCCCGGCTGCTCGTCCAAGTATCGCTTCAAGCGAAGACGTCCACCGACTTTGGTCGGGAAGTACAGACGTTCCTCGCGGTCATACTGTGCCATCACTTCGCGGCTGACGGCCCATCCGTTGGGATGCGGCTGATAGCTGACGCCGTTGCTGGCCTTGTATACATAGTGAAGGTTGGGGCGGATACCGGGGTGGCGCAGGTCGCTCGTGGTAAACCGACGGCCATCCTCGCCTGCCCCAGTAAACTTCGTCTCGATGTGCTTGTCAGAGTACGGAAGGTAGGTTTGATTCCACGTCGGGCGGTCGCTCTTCGCGTAATAGAGGATGGTGTCCGTCACGTCTCCGAAAGCTGTGCTGACGTTTCCGTGTGAACTCGTCCGCTTCCAGATGATCTCGTTGCGGAAGTGCTCCGGCCCCATCACTGCGTCGAGCAAAAGCTTGAGATAATGGCTGGCCGTGGGGTCGCAGTGGAGATAGATGCTGCCGGTGGGTTTCAGCACCCGGCGCAGTTCGATCAGGCGGAGGGCCATCATCGACAGGTAGGCCATCATGTCCGACCCGCCGAGAACATCGTGCATGCCCTTGAGGCACTTGGCGACCCGCTCGTGGCCGGCGCGTAACACCTCGGCATATTCCTGCGCCGCCTCCATGTCCCATGTCCATGTGTCCTCGAAGGCCGTGATCTGTGCGTGGGCCTGCGTGCCATCCTTCTCGGCGAACAGCACGTTGTAGTCGGCGTTGGAGTTAAATGGCGGATCGAGGTAGATCAGATCCACCGACTCATCCTGGACATAGCGGCGGAGCACCTCGAGGTTGTCACCATAATAGAGCGTATTGGGCGGCTCGGCCTTTGGCGTCCAGTTCATGGCGTACAGCATACTAGATGTTTTGCCCAAGACGAATGACCCCTCCCCTCAAACCCCCGAGCCGTGCCTATGCCTTGCCGGAGACGTACGCCGCAAGCTCATCGGCGAAGCGGTCAGTGCCTCCGTGGTTCAAACGGCATCGGCACGCCCACCCTCCCACCATGCGCAGGCGGCAAGTATGCGCAACAAATCAGTAATTCCGCCTTTCCCACTGGAACTCCGCTAAAAAAAAATCCAAAAAGATTTTTGAAGATTGTTAACTCCATGCCAATTCATCACTTGCCATTTCAGAACCCTTCCAAACCACCCTTATAGATATAGGGACCATCTTTCGGGGGTGTGGCTCATCTGCTGTTTCAGCATTCAGCATTCAGCATTCAGCATTTCCCCCCACGAGACGGTGTGCCCGAAAATCCGGGCCACGTGCCCCATGTCGCAGCCGCTCCGCGTTTGCTGTTTCAAGTTTCCTCAGTTTCCCCGTTGTTTCGTATTTCCTGCTTGCCCGGATTGTCGGGCACCGCCCGGCCGGAGGCGCTCACGCGGACAGATTTGACGTTGCGGGCCCGGCAGGGTCCGACCACCGCCCGACCACCGCCCTTGAGCCGGGGGGCTTTCCACGCGACAATTGACGGGGTATTACATGAAACGAGGTCCGTGCCATGAAGTTTCGGCCATTGACTCTAAGTTGGCTTGTCCTTGCCGTGTCGTCCTCCCTGGCGGTGGCGCAGCAGACGCCCGCGCCCGCGGTTCCTGATCTGCCGATCCTGAACAATCGGCCGGACGCGGGGACGGTGCCGCCTGAGGGCAGCGACCTGCTGGGGCCGCGGTTTTCAAACCAGGCGGCGGGGATTGCCTTGCGCGGACTCACCGGGGCGAAGGAACTGCGCGGTGGCGCTGGCAGTGATGTCATCATTGAATACAACCACGAAGCCATGGGCTGGGTGCTGACGGTCTCCAAGGCCACGCTGCGAACGGGGCGTGCCCTGAAGGACTCGGCCGACGGGCGGCAGATCGGCATGCTGTCGGCGACGATCAACGAGTTCAAACAGATGCACGGCGATGCGGAGGTCCTGCGACAGGAAGTGATCGACAACCCCGATGGCGAGGTTGGGATCTGTGCCCTGCGGTATCTCCAGGGCACCCATCGCAGGCTGCAGCAACAGGCGCTCTTCCCGGCGAGCGAGCAGCTCTATTATATCGTCTCGCTGCTCAGCCCGGCGGGAAGCGAGAAGGGCTTGCCTGACGATCCGGCCAAGGCCGACCCGGGCGAGCGTCGAGCGGCCGATTTTTTCCGTCAGGTGGTGGACTCCGTCAAGTTGCTGGATCGCAGTTCGATCCGCAAGGACCAGGAAGCGCGGCTGATGCACACGCGCAGCTTTCTCGATGCACTGCATGAGCCGGGTACTCTGAAAAAGGCAATCGTAGCCGAGCAATACGCCCGCCTGGTGCGAGACGGGAAGGATATTGGCTACACCTGCACTTTCGAGACGGCGACATCGCGTGACACGCGGCCGGGCGTGCTGATCAGCATGCGGGCGCGGACCGTGCCCGAACCCGGCAGTGTGGGAGTGGTCACCAGCCAGATGTTCGTCAGCTATGACTGGCGTAACGAGAGCTGGCATCACATCAGCAACTCCAAATCGGAGAAACGGCAGACGCAGAACACGGAACTGGGCGTCAGCAACGTGGCCTCGCGGCTGGTGGTCGAGCACGAAGCGGCGCCGGCGACGGCGCCCAGCGTCGAGCCGACGCATGCGACGGTGCGTGAGGAAGAGGAATACACGCTGGAAGTGCGGACGGACGCGAAGATCACCGTCGTGGGCAAGCCGTCCCAATCCATGTCCGGCACGCCGCTGAAGAAGAATCTGCCGCCATGGTATCTTCCGCAGGGGGCACAGAGAATGCTTCCACGGCTGCTGCCGCTGGACAAACCCCAGACCTATTTCTTCTACACCTATGTCAGCGATCGGCGGGAGGTGATGGCCAGATATGTGGACGTGGTGGCGAGCGAAGACGTGTTTTTCGCCGGCAAGCGAGTGAAGGCCGTCCAGATCTATGACAGAGTTGGCTGGGATGGCCCGCCGACGATTCACTACGTGAGCGCGAACGGCCAATACCTTGGCAACAGCACCACCTACACCGGCGCCACGCCGGCGGCGACTACGACGGTGCAGGTGATCCCGACCACCGCGGCCGACATCAAGCGAATCTGGCCCGACGCGGATTTGTCCAAACCGGCCGGTGCCGAGTTTGAGCGAGGCGGCCAGCCGCCTGCCGGAAAATAAAACAAAGGAAGGCCCTTCGCATGGAAGCGACGCGCAACATCATCCGTCTGCTCACTCTGCTGATCGTGCTGGGGCTGATGACCGCCGGCGGGCTGTGGTATTACCAGTACACATCGACCCAGCGGCAACTGGCGAAACTGGAGCAGGACAAACGGCTGCTCCAGCAGATCATCGAGCGGATCACCTCGGAGCGAAGGCTCGCCGAGGTGATCGTCACCGATCAGAAGAAGGTGGGCGGCGTGCTGCACACGACGCTGCTGTTCGTGGAATACGCCCGCGACCAGAAGACCGCGATGGTGCCGCGAGAGTTCACCGTCACCGGTGAGATGGTTCACGTGGACGCGATGGTCATCAAGTTTGACCGCGACTTCGTCTTCAAGGGCGACCCGCTGCGCGGGTGCAGCGTGGCGCTATTCACGAAGATCTTTGGCGATCATCAGAGCCCGGAGCAGGGCAGCAGCATTGACGCCCCCGGGGCGATCCCGCCGATCTATCAAGGGGCCGACCCTGCGGCCGCCGAGTTTGAGGCCAAACTGTGGAAGAACTTCTGGCGGCTCGCCGAGGATGAGGCGTATCGCAAGGAACATGGCGTTCGACTGGCGCACGGGAACGGCGTGTGGTGGCCGGCCAGGACGGACTTTCTTTACACGCTCACAATCGAAGCCGACGGTGGGCTGAGCCTCAAGACCGAGCCGATCAAGGGCATCTACGTTGAGGCCCTGAAACGCCGCGCCACCACGCAGACCGCCAAGCCATGAAGACAGGCTCCCGCGAAACAGATCGCTTCGCATCGGGCGCTGCCGTGTCGCCCGGTGGCTCTGCCGGGCCTGCTACCTGGCTGCCGATGGCGGCATTCATCGCCCTGGCCCTCCTGGGCGTGGGACTGCGGTGGTTTGAACTGGGTCGGCAGAGCTTGTGGTTCGATGAGGGCTACAGCGCGTGGGTGGCCACGCTGTCGCCGGGGCACATCATCCGCATCATCCAGAACGACGTCTCGCCGCCGCTCTATTACCTGCTGCTGCATGGCTGGACGGTGTGCTTCGGCGAGAGCGAGACCGCGCTGCGCGCGCTTTCGGCGGCCGCGGGCACGGTGGCCCTGTGCATCTTCATGGACCTCACGCTGCGGCTGACGGCCTCCTGGCCGGCGCGGATCCTGGCGATGGCGCTGTTCGCACTGAGCCCCATGGCCGTGCAGTTCAGCCAGGAGGCACGGTCGTACAGCCTGGGCGCGATGCTCGCGCTGGGGTCGCTATGGGGCATGTTCGTCTTCCTGAGCGAAGGCAGGCGTCTGCCGTTTCTGATCGCCCTGCTGTGTGCCGCCGCGTCCGTGTGGTTGCACAACATGATGTGGTTCTACCTGGCGGCGCTGAATGCTGCGTGGCTCTTGGTGCCGGCGCGGGCGCGGGTGCCGGTTCGCACGCGGCTGTTGTCGCTGGTGCTGCTGGATGTGATCATCGTGGCGGCCTATCTGCCTTGGGTTCCATCCCTGTTGGGACAGATGCGCTGGCTCAGGGGCAACTTCTGGGCCACCGTGCCGAGCCTGAACAGACTGGAAGAGGTTCTGGGGCTCATTGCCGGGTCCAACCTGTATCACGTCTCGTCACTGTGCCATGTCCTGCATCTGCGTATGCCAGGCGTGACCAGTGTGGCGACCCAGGCGGCGATGTGGGTATCGGCCGGCCTGCTGGTCCTGGCGGCCGTTGGCCGCGGCAGCGCCTCACAGTCGCACGAAGGCCTGCGCCGTCTGGCCGCTCTGGCGGCGTTTGCCATCCTCCCGGTGCTGGCGGTGTTCATCCATGCTCAGTCGGGTCAGAGTTACTTTATCGTCAAGATCTTCGCCACGTCGGCACTGGTGTTTCCGCTGGCAATCGCCATGGCGGTGGACCGTTTCCCCCTCCGCCGGCTGGGCATGATCCTGGGCCTCCTGCTGCTGGCGGCGAGCGTGACGTCCACCTGGGGCTATTTCCGCTGGGAGGTCAAAGAAGACTGGCGCAGCGCCTGCCGCTATGTGAACACCCTGGACAAACAGGGCGACACAAAGGGGACACTGGTGGTTTTTCTCGCTAACGAGGGCGAGTATCTTTACGACTACTACTGCCGGCAGGATGGGGTGGTGCCGCTGGCCAGGACCGGCCTGCCGCAGGGTTTCTTCGATCTTCAGCCTCCGCGGACCATCCAGCGCGTGAAGTCCACGGCCGACATGGATCGCCTGGCCCAGCGCCTCGACGCCCAGCAGGTATCACGCGTCGTACTGGTCCTGTCTCACACCCATTGGTCGGACCCAGCCAGCCTGGCGACGGCCTACATGGATCAGCATATGACGGCCGGGGTGGCCGCTCAGTTTGATCGGGTCGAGGTGCGAGAGTATTTCCCGAAGCCGCATTGAGGTATGACTGGATGCGGCCGGAGGATCGCCGATGAGGTCTTCGCCTCGTTTCGCTGCGACCCTGATCGCTGAGTTGTGCGGCTGTGCAACTTTCCCGCTCGCGGCGCATCTCACTTTGCAGGCTCGGCAATCGGCCGGGCTGAATATCTACAATTGTTGGAGATGATGCCATGTCACGACGACGCAAGCTGGTGGTGGTCGGGTTATTGGTTCTGGCACTGGGTGGCGCGGCCGGGGGGATCGCGGCGTGGGAGTGGTATTTCCGCATCAAGCCGCTCACCGGGCAGGTGCAGGCGTCGGCCGAGCGAAGCCGGCGGCTGATGGGCCTGGCGGCGCAGGAAGCCAGTGCCATCAAGGATGTGGACGTGCGGCTGACCCGACTGCTGAACCTCGCCGACACGCAGATGCAGTCAAGCTGGAAGCCCGATGGGCGGGCGACCCTCGCCAGCGCTGCGGCGACGCTCCGGTCGGCCGAGGCCGCGCAACTGAATGACCACGCCCGCCTCAGCGGCTGGATCAGCATCTCCGAGCTCTCGCGGCAGGCCGACGATCTGGCCGCAGCAGGGGATGCCTGCGATGGCGCCACCAAGGCGATGCTGGCAATCGACGACCCGGCCCGGCGCTGCGAATACGTCATGGGCATCGCCAACGAACTGCAATACATCAAAGGCAAGCTGGCGGCCGCGGCGCTCTTGGATCAGGCCGGGCCGTGGACCCCGTCAATCGATGACGTGTCGCGACGGCGCCAGGCGGTGGTGAGCTTCGCCAGTGCGCTGTTCAATCTCGATGACTACCTGGCCGGACAGCGCATGCTACAGAAGGAAAGCGATGCAGCATGGCGTTCCGAAACGCTGACGCAGCTTGCGTCGCTGGCGGGCCGGGACGACTCGCGCGGCAGCTTCGCGTCCTACGCCCCGCAGCGTACCGAGACGAAAATGGCTGCTAGAGGCGACGGCGACTTCCATGCTGTCGGGGCCGAGCAGAAGATCCAGGGCCAGCCCTATTTCGGCCGGCAGCTTGGCTACCGCGAGGTCTTTCAGAGTAATCTGAGGTCCAACACGGTGGTGGACACACCGGCAACGCGGCCAGCGCGGTAGCGCATGACACGAGCCGACCGCTGGGGGACTGGGAGGGACTTCAGTGGTGGGCTACCCCATGACCTTGCGAAGCCATGGCGGCAGAGGCGAGGCCCGAAAGACGGGCTTTGCGTTCTCGAAGGCGGCTACCTTGCGGAAGGGCGCTGCGAGGTTGTCATTATCGAACACCAAAACATGTGGCAGCTTCGCAATGGCCAGTTGGAGATTCGCGAGGGTGCGGGGGAACCGCGAAATGAGTTTTTCGGTCGGCACGTCGTGGCCGCCTTGCGAGACGCGCATGGCGACACGCTGATCGGAGACGTCCGAGCTGGATATACCGATGTAGTAGAGCGCGACGGTGTAGCCGGACTGCGCGGCCTGGATGAGGAAGTTGAGTTTGTCTCCCACCGGGTCGGAAAAGACGGTTTCAAAGACGAAGCTCTCGCGTTGCCTGACGAGTTCGCGTCGCAGTGCATCGGCCGCCCTGGCCGCGGCGTAAGGATCGATGTCCAGTTCGCGGGCGATGGTGTCGGTGTTGACGAATCGCAAGCCTACAGCGCCAAGGTGGGCATGAAAGAACGTGGTTTTGCCCGCGCCGTTGGGACCGGCCAATGTGACGATGATGGGGCGGCAATCCAGTGCGCGAGACATTATCTGGGGGCCTTTGCTTTGGCAGGCATGAACTTGCGATTCACAAAATGTCCCGTCGTTCTCGTGCCGTCGGCGTCAATGCGTACCAGCAGGCCTGACCGGCCGGACGCTGCTTCATAGTGCGGAAACGGCTGGGCCTGCAGGTACTGCGCCACCCGCTGGCGGCCTTGGGGTGAGTCGACCGAATCAGTGCATTCTGAGAGGAGTTGCGTGCGAGCGCTCCGGCACAGGGAGAAGACTCGATCGCCCTGCAGCAGCGGTTCCACTGCGCGCCCGAGTCTGGCCCAGAATTCCACCTGGCCGGCAATGGACCGCTCTACCACAGCACCTGCGAGCCTGGCATCAAGGACCAGGGCTGCGGATAGTTTGACTGGCTGGCTCATATCCGAATGGTAGCACTAGGCTACCTGGCGTCAACCGTGGCCTTATCCCACTGCAGGGCGATCGCGAGTAGCCCTCGTGGTCTGGTCGTATGGCCTAAAAGCGACTACAAAGTCGCTTCTACGTCGGGGCGACTTTGTAGTCGCGGTGCGAACATCTCCGACTTCCACTACTCGCGATTGCCCTGTACCCCACTGGCGGAAGGTTGGGCTGTTTCATCCCCTCACCGCCATCGTCAACTGCTATCGCCTGTCGTTAAGATGCTATTGCCACTGGCACTTCCGCATTCCGCGCCGTACCATAGACCGCAACTTAACGCTTTCATGGAGGAAAGTGACATGCTTACTTCGTTGACTTATCGCATCGTTCGCGGCTGTTGCCTGGTGGCGCTGACCGCGGGTTTTCTCGCCGGCTGCAAACACACGCCCCCCAAATACGATGGCGAGTTGCCTGAGGGCGAGGTCGCTCTTTTCAAGCTCGACCCTAGCCAATACCCCGACTTCTCGCAGCAGATGACCGACCGCGCTGCCCTGATGCGCTCCTGCGATGCCAGTATGAAGTACCTGATGGCGCCCAGCAGCCAGAAGTATTTCCCTTACCTGGACGTCACCCACGACCGCGCCCTGGCTTCGGTCAACGCGCTGAAGATGGTGGTGACGAGATCCGCGGGCGGCTCTGACGGAGCTGCCTTCAACGGCGAGATCAAGTCGATGTTCGAGGTGTACAAGAGCAAGGGCGCTCCCAACGCCGACGCCCCCGGCTACAGCGAGAAGGTCCTGTTTACCGGTTATTTCACGCCGGTCTACAACGCCAGCCTGACGCGAGGCGGGCTGTATCAGTATCCGCTGTACAAGCGCCCCGCCGACCTGGTGACTGACCCCGCTACCGGCGAGGTGCGCGGCCGCAATGCCGGTAATGGCGCGGTCGTCCCCTACTACACCCGCGGCGAGATCGAGGCCGGCGGCATCCTCAACGGGCAGGAACTCTGCTGGGTCGCCAGCCGCTGGGAAGCCTATATCATCACCATCCAGGGCTCAGCCCGGCTGCGGCTCAGCGACGGCAGGACGCTGGAGATCGGCTATGCCGGTCTGAACGGATATGAATACACCAGCCCCGGCGCTCAGATGCTCACCGATGGCGTGATCACCAGGGACCAGTATTCGTTGCGGGGTCTGGGCCGCTATTTCGCCGAGCATCCCCAGGACATGGATAAGTATCTCTGGCTGAACAAGCGATACGTCTTCTTCACCCAGACCACCGGCGGCCCGTTCGGCAGCCTGGGCGTGCCCGTGACGCCGCGAGCCAGCATCGCCGTGGACAAGAAGGTGGACCCCAGGAAAAACATCTATCCGCGGGCCATGCCTGCGTTCCTCACCGTGCCTATGCCGACGGATGCGAGCGGGTCGACCGTCGACTTCCGCGGCTTCCTGATGGACCAGGACACCGGCGGCGCCATCCGGGCGGCCGGCCGCTGCGACATCTACATGGGTGTCGGCGAGGCGGCCGAGCGGGTCGCCGGATACCAGCTCAACGAAGGTGAACTCTATTACATCGCCCTGCGGCCGGAGCTGATCCCGCAGTACCTGCCGGCCCCGACGACCAGGCCGGCGGCGAAGCCGGCAATCCCAGCCATCGCCCGATAGCAGGGCGCGATACGCTGAAATGGCTAACCGGCGGGTGACTGATCCAGTCACCCGCCGGTTAGCGTTAATGCAGCGCGGGGCGTGACCCATCTCAATATGTCATCCAATGCCGCCGAAGTCGGGACAACCGCGCGTCCTCAAATTGGGGCGGCCGCCTCGGCAGCCCATTGGGCTGCCGACGGATCACGCTTAAGGATGCCGGAGAAACAAGGAAACCCTGTGACGTGAATCTGGGTTATCGGAGTGCCGAGTGTCGGGGCAAGGGCATGAAATGGGCGGCCGAGGCGGCCGGCCCCACTTCATCGCATCGCTATGAAGTGGCGCTGTAGTGGCAGGAGGACGGTGGGGCGTACTGCAGAATGCCGAAACCAGACCCGAATACTCAATGCTCGGAATCGGATATCGGGAGGCTGCGTCATCCGTGTCACGCGTTTTTCTGTAACCTTCGGTGCCATGCGGGGTCTACGGGTGTTAGATCGGGAATACAGATGAACTGCGAAGACCTTCTGCGACAGATCAACGAGTACGTCGACGGCCACGTTGAGCCGGGCGTCTGCGACGACCTGCGCGAGCACTTGAAGGACTGCAACCCCTGTCAGGTGGTGGTGGACAACATCCGCAACACGATCACGATCTACAAGAATGACAAGCCGATAGAGCTGCCACCCGCCTGCCGGGAGAAGCTGCATCTCATGCTCAAGGGCGAATGGCAGCGGAAGTTCGGGACCGCGGCCAAGGGCTGAAGCGGGAAGATCACGTCATCCGCTGCGGCCGGGAAACACGAATACTGAAAGTCGAAACTCACGGCCTCGCGGGGCAGACGCGCAGGTTTTCGCAGGAGGGGGAGGGGGTCTCGTGAGGCCTTATGGAACAAGGAGTTATGCGCCATGGAGGGGGCAAGATGCTCAAGTTTGGCCGCCTGAGGGCTAAAGGTCGAAATCCGAAGCTCGCAATCCGAAACAACGGCTGAAACGGCGGAAGGCTGAAACGGGGAGGCAGGAAGGGACCAGAGCGACGTAGCGACCCGCCTCGCCACGGCGGGCAGGCAGCGGCGGGTAAACTGCGCGACAAAGCGACGAAGGGGAGGCGGTATGACGGTCTCATTTGATCACATTCTCTCTCATGGCGTCTCGCCTGGCGGCCGTGAGTAGCGGACCGAACAGGTGCGATATTCACTTTTCAAAGCGGCTGACGGAGCCTCAACGCCGGGTCAGAGAGGGAGGGACCGTGAATACACGGGACGCGGGGTACAGGGCGATACGGGGACCCGGGAATCGGGTGCCAGCCGGGCCCAAAAACACAGTGCCTCTATACTTCAGGGCGATGTTGCGTTTTTCCCGCGTTGAAAACGCAACGCCGGTGGTGATGAGATACTTGTAAGTTGTTATCTAAAATGCTGTTATGGGTATCTGGCGCAAATATAGATAATTCCGTGCGGAATTTTGGCGGCAAGATACTGCATCGCTTAGGACGCCGCTGAAGTTGCCTTGGGGCCTCGGCTATTTTGGGATGTCGCCTTCCTTCACTTTCCCCCTTCCCAATACGCAGAAACCGCGGCTGTTGGCGAAGTGCCAGATTGGCTTGCCGGGCGTGATGAGCAGGCCGAGGCGGCCAGCCTACTGGGGAGAAACGCGGAGCGAGGAAGAACGACGGCTTCGTGGCCAAGCTCGACGCGCGTCTGCGCGTGCTCGAGGGTTAAAGGGACCGGCCGCAGTTATCGCTGGGGCGAGGTGTCCCCAAGCCTACATTCCGCACCGCAAGCTCAAACGCCGGCCGGGGAACCCAAGAGGACACCAGTGTGCTGCGGCCAAAGTCCATCAACATGGGCGGCATGCTCAGGCCGGTACTCCGGAATGAGCATGGGGCGGACATCATGGTCATCTCGGAGTACCGATCTGGCCATG
>JBBQTU010000085.1:0-15314 GCA_038213005.1 Tepidisphaerales bacterium
CGCCATGACATGCTTTTCGCCCGTTTCGCGGTTTCCTGAACGCCCGAGGAACGTCCTCAGGCTCTTTGAGACAATGTACCACCGTTCTCTGCCCAATCAATGGCAAAGAGTGAGGAATCTCACGCCGGTTTATGGCTCCCAGGGCAGTTCAAACTGCTCAAACTGCTCACGGTGGGCATGTTCGAGGAAGTCGGGATCGACTTCATAGCCGATGCCGGGGGTGGACTGCGGCATCGGCCGAACTGGCGGGGACAGGAAAGGGGGACACTGGACAAATAACGGTGGCATGGGGTATCCTGCTATCATTTGGAGCCGTAGCATGAGCGGACAATGTCCGATGCCCCCTTGTCTGGCCCTGTATTCTGTTTTGTTGAGAAATAGAAAGGTATAACCATGCCGACGTGGATGATTGACGGTGCCGACGAGAAAACCGGCAAGGATCACAGTGTCACCGTTACGGCCAACAGCCAGGAGGAGGCCGTCAAGCAAGCCCGCGCTAAAGGGGTCTTTCCATCGGCCGTGAAGATGCACACTGGACCGACGGTAATGCAAGCGCCCCCTTCCAACGTATCGCCAACAGAATCCTTGCCACGTCCATCGATCCCCAGCGCCCCGAATTATAGAATGCTACTCGTCCTCGCTTGGTTGTTGACCATCTTCGGATTGCTTTGTTTGGTAATTGGAATCGCTGGACTCTTTGCTCTGCTGTTAAGCGGGCACTTCACGACTGATTCCGACACCCAGATTCGCATAGGCGAGTTGACTATATCTGGTTTCATCACGTCCGGGATGGGAGAAGGGTTGAAGGCAGTCCGCGACATGGCCCGCAACAGCTTCAGGATGTGAACGTCCAAGACAAATCAAAGAGGGGGCAAATCAAAGGCAAATCAAAGAGGGCGCGATTCGGAGATGATCCTGCGACGCAGCTCGTTCTATGATTCCACATCGCTCCTCTCCCGTTTCGGACGACCTTCCCGGCGGACTGTGTGTTCGAGCCCCAGTTGGCTCACCACCTTCATTGTCCAAGCATCGTCGCCGAACGGGCGGCTCCGCTCAAGGCTCAATCACCAGGCGCCACGCTCTTTGGGCATCAGGATGGTTGACACGCCGGAGCCAGGCCGTCGGCCGCCCGGTGCGCCAGGGGCTGAGGATCGACTTCTGCTAAGGCGTACCCTGTGACCGCACCCAGAGCCTGCTCCAGCGATAGTCCTCGGCGCGGGCCACCACTTTGGCCGGCGCACTCTGCTGCCTCTGCTTGCTCCTGTTCAATCCTGGTTTGAGCTCAGGACCCAGCGTGACCGCTCCTTCTTGCTCGTTACCGCATCCACCCGATCCATCCAATTCGCCGCGCGGGACATCCGCCCGAAAAACGGCACATGCCTCAGATTCGACTTGACCCGTCCATCTCCCTATCGTATACTTTCATCCATTAGCCGCGGCGCCCAGCGTGCGCGCCGACCGTGGTGCTCTTTGACAATTGAATATCCAGCCATAAACCGCCGACCATCGCATCAGCCAGGTCCGGTATTGGATTTCAGATATCATACCTAACAGGTTGATGATGCCTTGGGCGTCGTTACGTTCGCAGTTTACCCGCCGCGGCGGGTTCTACGTTTACGCTCTTCCCTACCCGTCCCGATGCGACTTACATTCAATCGCCTAGGCGACACGAAACTCGCGCGTCTGACCCCTGTCATCGCACGTAACTCCTTATCAGGACTGCTCGCCCGACCCCCTCCCCCCACCCCTGCAAAACGTGCGCATCTTGCCTCTCCCATCGCACGTAAGTCTACCGAAGATGAGATCGCACTAAACGGGCGGCCGAGGCGGCGGCCCCCACTTGAGCGGAGCGGAAGCGAGCCACTTAGGTCAGCGGCGTTGTCGTGGCGAACCATGCGACTGCAGCAGTTTACGCACCACGGGGGCGACGGCTTGGCCGAAGACTTCATAGCCCTGCTGCGAGGGATGGGAGAGATCCGGGACGAAGGCCATTCGCTGCGGTCATTTATCCGGCCGCTCTACAACCAGGATCGTGAAGGTTTCGGGGAGCATCTGCGGGCGGGGGTGGGGGTTGTCCGCCGTCGCTGCCGGGGCCGGGCCGAACTGGGCGGTGGGGAGGTAGATGCGATGGGTGCGGGTGTCCAGGGCCATGGTCCGGGCGCCAGCACGCGTGGCAACGGTCTGCACCACATTGAACTGGTCGGCGGAATCCTCGCGCACGACGGTCAGGGTGCCGTCGCCGCAGGAGGCCAAGGCCAGGGCGAGGTCGGGATCGAAGGCGGCCGCGTCGGCGCCTGAACCGATGGGGAGTGTCGTGACGACCTTGCCGGTATCGGCGCTGACCACGACCATCAGCTTGTTGCTGCAGACGGCGAAGAGCCGGCGGGTTTTCGGGTCGATGGCCAGGCCGGTGGGCTGCTGCCCGGGAGCGATGGACCAGCGTGCGGTGACTTGCATGGTGCCGGCGTCGATGCGGACGATCTCGCTGGTGTCTTGGATGTTGACGAAGATCTGTCCCATGCCGTCGGCGACGGCGAATTTGGGCTTGCCGCCCAGGGGAATGGTTCCGGCGGCGACGGGATTGGCGGGATCGACGGCGGAGTCGATGACGGTGGCGTCCTGACTCGTGCCGTTGAACGCGAAGACGCGTTTGCTGACCGAGTCGTAGATGATGGCGTCGGGGTTCTCGCCGGCCGGGACTTTGCCAAGGATGGCCAGTGAGTCCAGATCGAAGATGCTGACGCTGCCGTCCGCGCCGTTGCTGGTGAAGCCTCGGCGCAGACGCTTGGCGAGGGCCACGCCGTGGACGCCTGGGGTGTCCGGGACGGTGCCGATGACTTTTCCGGTCACGGTGTTGAGGATCATGACGCGATCGCCTCGGGGCACGTAGAGGCGGTGGGCGTCGCGGTCACCGATGCAGTAGTCCCAGCGTCCTTCGCCGCCGATGGCGAACTCGCCGGTGAGCTCAAATCCAGCGGAGGTCAAGGGGAGGGCTGAAGGGAGCGTCGCGGCGCGGGTGGCGCGGGTGGACGGCGGGGCGGTTACGGGCGCGGCGGGCTTTGTCCGGGCGGAGGGAGTGGATTCGGAACACCCGGCCAAGGCGGCCAGGGCCAATACGCACAGTACAACGCGAGAGGTCTTCATGATTTCTCCTTTGAGGAACAAGGGAAGCGTATCTCAGTCGGGTCGGGTTGGCCAGCGCTGGACACAGCGGTGTCGCTGGGCACCGCGGGCCACCAGGGAAACCGGCTGAAGATCCTCTCGCATTGGGGCGGTTTCCAAGTAGACTTTTACGCATGATTGAAACTCCAGCCCCATTGCCGCCCGCGCCACTTCCGCCGCAGCCGATGCTGGAGCATTACTACCACGATGATCAGCAGAAGAAGGTGTTTGTGCGCGGCCTGTTCAACCGGGCGGCGGGCAACTATGACCATGCCGAGCGCCTCATGGCGATGGGGACGGGGTCGTGGTATCGGCGCAAGGCGCTGGAGCGGGCGGGGCTGAAGGATGGCATGTACATGCTGGACGTCGCCACCGGGACCGGGCTTGTGGCCCGGCAGGCGGTTGCGATTGTGGGCGACGTGAGGCGCGTGGTGGGGCTGGACCCGACGCCGGGCATGCTGGCAGAGGCGAGACGGCAACTGGGCATCCCTGCGGTGCTGGGGAGCGGCGAGCAGATTCCGATGGCGGACGACACGTTCGATTTTCTGTGCATGGGATATGCCCTGCGGCACCTTTCGGATCTGATCGTCACCTTCAAAGAGTTTCACCGGGTGCTGAAGCCCGGCGCTACGGTCTGCGTGCTGGAATTGACGCGGCCGACGGGGCGGGTCCGACAGGGACTGCTGAAGTGTTACATTCGCGGGATCATTCCGGTGCTGTCGCGGCTGACGTGCCGTGGCCGGGATGTCGGGGACTTGTGGCAGTATTACTGGGAGACGATCGCGGTGTGTGTTCCGCCGGAGAAGGTGATGGACGCACTGCGGGCGGCCGGGTTTGCCGATGTGAAGAGACATGTCGAGCTGGGGATGTTCTCGGAATACACGGGCAGGAAGGTGTGAGCGTTGAATGCTGAATGCTGAATGCTGAATGCAGAATGCCGAACCGCGAGTAGTTAATCTGGGCTGGTGTGGCGTTTCCGAACTATGCCTGTCAGCAGTTCTTGAAAGAGCCGTTCAGGTCGCAGACGCCCATGATCTGCGGGTCGTCGCGAAGGACCTCAAAGATCGCAGCGTTGACGAGTTTTTCGATGAGGGCATCGGCCGTCGGCGACACGGACTCGGCGAGGCGGACGATGATCGAGTAGGCACCGTGCTGGAGATGGCAGTCGAAGCTGAATTCGCCGCGGACGTTGCCATCAGCGTCTGGGATGATGGGGCACTTCAGAAATTGTGACGAGATGCCATAGATCGTCTGCCCGCGCAGGTCTCGCACCTGAAACAGGAGGGTGACCGCTTTGACGGCGGAGGTTACGCGGGCTTCGATGCGAACCCAGATGCGTTCTCCGCCGCGAAAATCGGTGCGTTCATGGTCGCCGCAGCCCATCCGCACGCTGCCGATGGAACCGCGCTCGGTGCCGAATCGCAGGCTTGTGCTGGAACTGCCCTTTTCCACGATGCGCTGCTGGCGCTGTTCCGCCTGGGCGCTGCGGACTTCCAGGAGGTACTGTTCGGTGGCCGGTTCGCATTCGCCGTCGAAAGCGACGACGCCCTGTCTCAGATAGATGGCGCGATTGCAGTAGCTCTTGACGAGTTGAATGTCGTGTGTCACCAGCAGGACGGTGACGCCGGTTGCGAGCAGTTCCTCAAGGCGTTGCAGGCACTTGAACTGGAAAGCCGAGTCGCCCACGGCCAGCGCTTCGTCGACCAGGAGAATCTCGGCATCCACGTGCGTCGCGATGGCAAACGCCAGACGGATATACATGCCGCTCGAGTAGCGTTTGACGGGCTGATCGATGAACTGGGCAATGTCGGCGAAGGTGATGATGGCGTCCATCTTCTGTTCGATGTCGCGGCGTGAAAGCCCCAGGATTGTGGCGTTGAGAAGGATGTTTTCCCGGCCGGAAAACTCGGGGTTGAAGCCGCTGCCCAGTTCCAGGAGGGCCGCCACGCGCCCGCGAAGCTCGATCTGTCCCTGGGTGGGGCGCAGGACGCCGGCGAGCATCTGCATGAGGGTGCTCTTGCCCGAGCCGTTGCGCCCGATGACAGCGACGATTTCACCCTTGCGGATCTCCAGGTTCATACTGCGCAGGGCCCAGAACTGCTCGTGGCGGTTGCGGACCAGGTGCAGAGACTCCAGGACACGGTCGGCCGGGCGGGCGTAGAGCGGGTACATCTTCGCCAAGTCGCTGATGCGGACGATCCAGTCGTCGGCGGCCGCAGTCGCGGAGGCGGCAGTGGCGGGTTGTGCGGAAGTATCAGATGGCATCCGCGAAGGTCCTCTTGAGTTTCATGAAAAGGGCGTAGCCAAAGAGGGCCAGGGCGGCGGACGCCAGTGTCACCAGAGCCATTTCGATCCAGCGGGGGCTCTGGCCGTCGACGACGATGCTGCGGGCGTTCTCCATGATCGGGGCCAGCGGATTGGCGCAACGGACCAGTTGCTGGACGCGAGGATTGCCCTTGAAGGCAGCCAGTGGATAGGCCACGGGGGTGAGGAAGAAGAGCAGTTGTACGACTACGCCGATGAAACTGGCGACATCGCGAAGGAAGACGCCCACGGCGGCCAGGAACCACATGGCTCCCAGCGAGAGCAGGAGGATCGGGAGGTAGACGACCGGCAGCAGCAGGACGGTCCAAGGCAGTGCGCCGCGGTCGATGAATACACAGGCCATGGCGGCAAGGAGTCCCAGCAGCGAGTGCATGGCGGCGGCGGCCAGGACGCTCACTGGCAGCATCTCAAGCGGAAAGACGGTTTTCTTGACGTAGTTGGGGTTGCCGGTGATCAGCATTGGGGCGCGGGCGGTGCATTCTGAGAAGACGCCATAGAGGACGATGCCCACGAACATGTGGGTGGCGAAATCGAGGATGCCGGCACGGTCGCTGCCGGCCCAGCGGGCGCCGTACATGGTGCCGAACACCAGCGTAAAGACCCCCAGCGTGAGTAGTGGAGTGATCAGCGCCCACATGGTGCCCAGATATGAGCCGCGATAGCGAGCCAGCACCTCGCGTCGCGCGAGCTGCGCGATCAGGCCCCGACAGGCCCAGAGGCGTAAGCCCAGGGCCACTGGGTCAAGATAGCGCCACGCCGGGACGTCGTCCTCGGCCCTGATGACGCGATAAGTTCTTCCGGGGAGCATTGCGCGGCATTGTAGTGCAAAACGACCGATTCTGAAGGGCGAGCGCCTGGCTATCCGTGTTTCCATGCGCGTCTTCATGTGCCTTGTTCCTGATTGTCGCGACAGGTACGATGTCCGCGGCTCGGCGCGTCGTCGCGTCGCGGAGACTCAACGGGCGTTTGCCCACGAACAAGGAGCTGGTCTTGGTGTCCCCTCCGCAAGCCGCCCCCGCGTCTTCACGCGTAGCAGCTTCACGATCGTTCGCGTTTGTATTTGTCTGTCAGCACGGCGACCTGGAGATCAAGTCGCTTCTTCTGGCGGCCTCGCTGCGCAGGCATTGCGGCAACTCGGTGGAGTTGATCGCCGCCATCGCCGATCCTACTGGCGGATCGGCCACGCTGGGCGCGTCGACGCTGACCATGATGGACACGCTGGGCGTGCGCCGCCTGGCCATCCGCAATGAGATCGATTCGGCCTACCCTATCGGCAACAAGGTCTCGGCCGTACGGGTCAAGACGTCGTGTGATCGCCTGGTGTTTCTTGACAGCGACATGGTCTGCACCAGCCGGTTCGCTGATTCCGTGTGGTTCGATCTTCCTCTGGCTCTCACCCCCGCCGACGGGCGCACGGTTGCCGCCTCCGAGGCGGACTGGCGGCAGGTGTATGATCTGTTCGGGCTGGCGCCATGGACCGTGCGAACGCGAACGCGGGTGACTGGTGTGGTCGCGGCTCCCTATTTCAACTCGGGCTTCATTGCCGTTGATCCCAATGCGGGGTTTGGCGATGTGTGGCTGGACTGCTGTCGTCGGATCGACTCGGCCGACCTGCCCATCAATCGCCGACCGTGGCTGGACCAGATCGCCCTGCCGGTGACGGTGCGTCGGCTGGGTCTGCCGTGGACGGTGGTGCCGGAGGCATTCAATTTTCCGGTGCATCGCAAGAGTCCTGATGCAGCTCGGCCGCCGGTGTTCTGCCACTACCATGCGCCGGATATCCTGCGCCGCGAGCCGATGCTTGTCGCGCTGGCGCGGGAACTGTTCGAGGAGCATTCGCAGCTTGCTTCACTTGCGGCGCAGAGTGAGCAGTGGCGTCCGATTCTCCATCGCCCCTCCCGGCTGCCTCGCCGGGCGCACAGCCCGTCGCCGACGCTTTTGGTGACCGGCCTTCCCCGCAGCGGAACGAGCTATTTGTGTAATCTGCTGCACCGCTACGATGACTGCGTCGTCATCAACGAGCCCGAGGAGATTTTCTCGCCTCTAACGACCGGCCGAACGTTCGAGATCGCCTCGCTGCTGCGGGATATCCGCCGCGACGTGATCGAAGGCCGGCCGATCCGCAACAAGCTGAAGGACGGTCAGGTCGTCGAGGATACGTTGGAATGCAACGAGCGGGTTGAATACTCGCCGGCGGTGCGATCGGATGGGTTTGTGCTGGGTGTGAAGAATACGCTGTCGTTCCTGAGCCGACTCGATGACTTGCGCGAGGTGCTGCCGGGAGCGCGTATCGTTGCCTGCGTCAGGAATCCCTATGACACGATCGCGTCATGGAAGACTGCCTTTGCCCACTTGCGCGATGCCGACGTGACGCATATCCCGGTCGGCGGGGTGACGGATCCGTGGCTGTCGCGTCGTCAGCGTCTTGAGTTGGAGGGCCTGGCGGCGATTGTGTCGCCGGCCGCACGGCGGGCGGCGTGGTGGAGCTACCTGGCCAATCTGGTGCTGCGGCGGGCCGGCGACCTGACCATCGTTCGCTATCAGGATATGGTGCTGACACCGCAGACGGTCTTGGCGGCGGTCCTCCAAGGTATGGACGCCGGCGCGCTGACCCGGGCGGTCGAGCCCTCCACTGTTCGTTCCAAGCAGACGTGCCTTGATGAGGAAGATCGGCAGGCGATCCGAGCCATCTGTCTCGATCAGGCTTTGGAACTGGGGGTGCTGGACGACGCCACTGCGCCACCGGCCGGTTGAGCGTGGCTCAACTGCGAGGTAGACGCCGTCTCGCTGACAAAGGAATACCCTTTCAGGAAATCATAGCCGGCGATGCCGCGTTCCACTCGCTCGCGAAGGCCGGCCGGCCAGTTGACGGTGTTTCGCGTCTGCTTTGGTGACGAGAAGACGATACTGGCGCAGTCGCGAAGGTATTGCTCGGTGCAGTCGAGCCCGAGGAACTGCACGAGTGAGCGCAGCTCGGTCGTGGGATCAGCGATCACGTCCTCGTGGCGGATGGTGATGACATCCTGCGGATTCTCGTCGATGGTCCGACGGACCGTCGCGCAGAGGGAGAAATACATCTCGGCGGATTCCTCCAGCGAACTGCGATGCTTGCGCGTGAACATGGTGGCGATGTTGTCGAACGGATTGCGGACGACATGGATCAGCTTGAGAGGAACGCGCACCTCCGCCCTTAACTGCGCCAGCAGCTCCGGTCTTTGCGTCAGCCATTGCGTGGCCAGGCCCCCTTTTTTGTCCCCTATGGCCTTGAGCTTCTCAACCTTGCCCTGCCACTGATTCGGCACGGCATAGGTGTATCCCCGCCCCTGACAGCCTGAGGCTGCGAATTCGGCAGCCCGCATCATCAGCAGGGCATACAGTTGGTGCCGCCTGAATCCGGCAGCCATGTGACCCAGCGCATCGGCTTCGTTTGCAATCGCAATGTTCGGATGGGCGTCCATCAATGCGCCGACCAGGCTGTGGCCACTACGCGGATACCCGAGAAACATGCAGTAGTTCTCGATGTGCCGGTAGATTCTCCAGTCTCGAAGCCCGCGCCACCACGTGGTCTTGTAAAGCCGGGTGACATCATGGTTTCTTACCGGCTCGCTGGGATGAATGTATGTCTTCACGAGTTGTCCTTCTCGGCGACTGCCGCGTGTGGCGGACACGGGTTGTCAGTGATCCCGCGCGGAATCTCCGCGGCATCGTCTCGGCCGGGCGCTGATTCCTGCAAGAGGCGGACGAGTTCGCCGTAGAGCTGCTCCGTTGCCTGGGGGATGATGCGGACGTCGCCGACGACGCTCATGAAGCTGGTGTCGCCGGCCCAGCGAGGGACGATGTGCTGGTGAATGTGGCCGGGGTGGCCGGCGCCGGCGCAGCGGCCGAGGTTAATGCCGATGTTAAATCCCTGGGGCGACATGGCCCGCTTGAGCAGGGCGACGGCGGCGGCCGTCTGGACCTGGAGGTCAAGAAGCTCATCCGGCGTGAGGTCGGCGAGTTCTCCTTTGTGCTTCAGGGGGCAGACCAGCAGATGGCCGTTGGTGTAGGGATAGCGGTTCATCAGGACGACGCTGTGCGGGGTTTGCCACAGGACCAGGCGGTCCTTCTTCGTCTGGGCGTCGGCGGCGAGACTGGCGTCGCAGAGGAAGCACCGTCCGTCGTCGGGCTTACTCAGCGAGCGGATGTAGTCGATTCGCCAGGGGGCATGCAGGGCCTGCTGTTCCATGGTGTGCATAGTAATATGCGGCCGGCGGGTTGTCGCGTTCTCTATGGGCGCGAACATGGGTATCATCCTGTCACCATGAGTATTGAAGCCAGGCTGAAGCAGATGGGCGTCTCATTGCCGAAACTCGCCGGGCCGTTTGGGGCTTATGTGCCGGCGCGGCGATCGGGAACGCAGGTATACGTGTCGGGCCAGCTTCCCATGCGCGAGGGGAAACTATTGGCTGTGGGACAGGTACCTTCGCGGTGTTCGGTGGAACAGGCGCGGGAGGCGGCCGCACAATGCGTCCTGAACGCCCTGGCGGCGGTGCGGGCGATGGGGATCGCCCTGGAATCTCTAACCGGCGTGGTTCGCGTCGGCGTCTTTGTCAGTAGCGCCCCGACGTTTACGCAGCAGCCGCAGGTTGCCAATGCGGCCAGTGAGTTGCTGGTTGAACTGTTCGGAGAGGCCGGCCGACACGCACGGGCGGCGGTCGGGGTGGCTTCGCTGCCGCTGGATGCGGCCGTGGAGATCGAGTTTGTGTTTGAACTGGCGGTATGACGGCCTGGCGTTACCGAGCGGGTGCATCCTTTCAACCCACTCCCTAACCCTCCGCCAAGGGGGAGGGAAACAAGGACCCACTCGGTGAGCCACCTAATCACCGATGCATCCTCACCGAGCCCGTTGACGGCGGCGCGGCTTGCGGGTGTCATGGCGGGGTGGAGCAGACAGGAAGGAACCATGTACATTGTCAGTGTCACCATCTTCGTGAAGGCCGAGTTTGTCCAGCCGTTTATTGATGCCGTGCTGGACAATGCCATCAACACACGCAAGGAGCCGGGCAATTTCCGCTTTGATGTGGCGCAGGCCCAGGACGATCCCGCCCGCTTCCTGCTGTATGAGGTATACAAGACCGAGGGCGATTTCGTGAGGCACCAGCAGACCGAGCATTATCTGCGATGGAAGAACGCCGTCGCGGACTGGATGGCTCAGCCGCGCGTGGGCGTGAAGCATCAAGCGGTTTTCTTTGGCGACCACAAAGCCGGGTGAAGCATGTCGATTGTCCTGGTGGGCTATCGCGGGTCCGGGAAGACGACCATCGGCCGACTGCTGGCCGAGCGGCTTGCGTATAGCTTCGTCGATACCGATGAATGGGTCGTCCAGCGGGCGGGCAAGTCGATCAAGGCGATCTTTGCCGAAGATGGTGAGAAGACCTTTCGCGACCTGGAGTGCATGGCGGTCACCGACGCGGTGGCGCGGGCCAGGCATGTGGTGGCGCTGGGTGGCGGGGCGCTGGGGCGCGATGAGAATCGCGTTGCCATTCGGACGGCCGACGCCCCAGTAGTGTATCTGGCGTGCGAGCCGGGCGAACTGCATCGGCGGATTCACGGCGACCCGAAGACTGCGGAAACCCGGCCGAGCCTGACTCACCTGGGCGGCGGCATCGACGAGATAAAGCGACTCCTGCAACAGCGCGAGCCGGTGTACCGGCAGATGGCGATGCTCACCGTTGACGTTACGATGCTGTCGGCCCAGAGCGCGGCCGATCGGATCATGGCCGACCTGCGACTCTCTAACCTGCCAAAGGCGACCTAGATGATTCCCGACCCGTTACAGATTCCGCACTGGTTTTACATCGTGTTTATGTTCCTGCTGGGCTCGTGCATCGGGAGCTTTTTGAACGTGGTGGTGTGGCGTCTGCCGCGCGGCAAGTCGTTGCTCTGGCCACCGTCGGCTTGCCCAAAGTGCGGCCATGCCCTGGCGTGGTATGACAACCTTCCGGTGATCGGGTGGATCATGCTGGCGGGGAAATGCCGGTATTGCCGTGAGCCGGTGTCGGCGCGGTATCCGATCATCGAGGCGGTCACAGGGCTGCTGATGGTGCTTTACTACTGGCTGTATTTCATGGTCGGCACCGGCCCGAGCGTACAGGCTTATGACATCGAGGGGCTGCTGATCTCGTCGACCACGTTCACCGATATCGCCCAGGACTGGCCGTATTACGGACTGTACATGGTGCTGATCTGCGGCCTGCTGGCGGCGAGCCTGATCGACGCCGAGATGTACATCATCCCGGTTGAGATCCCGTGGATCGTGGGGCTGATTGGGGTGGTCGTGCATGCGGTGTGGGATCGGCCGGGGATGCCGGGTTCGTTGTCGGTTGGGCCAGTTGGCGGGGCGATCGCGGCCGGTGCGGGGGTTGGGGTGCTGCTGTGCATCGGGTTGTGGAGGCTGGGGATGTTGCCGCAAAGCTTCCCGAAGGGCGAGCCGTTTCTGGAGAGCGAACGGGAGGAACTGCTCACCGAGATGAAGAAGACGGGCAAGACGGCCGAGGAGATCGCCCAGGTTCCGCCGGCGTATACCAAGGGGCGGATCCGGCTGGAGATCCTGAAAGAGGCTCCGTTTCTGCTGGTGCCGATTATCGGGGCGATTCTGTCGGTCTATCTGATTCATCGGTTTCCCTCTCTGGGCGGACGGTGGAACGGGATCATGGCCCGCGACTGGGCGGGCGGGCTCCTGGGTTCGGTTTTAGGTGGGTTGGTGGCGGCCTTTTGCATCTGGGCCACTCGGGTATGTGGCACGGTGGGGTTTGGCCGGGTGGCGATGGGCCAGGGCGACACGCACCTGATGCTGGCGATCGGCGCGGTCATCGGCGCTGGGCCTGCGGTGATCGTCTTCTTCGCCGCTCCTTTCTTTGGGATTGTGGTGGGTATCTATCTGCTGGTTGCCCGTAGTAAGCATGAACTGCCGTATGGACCATACCTGGGCCTGGCGACGGCGGGCGTCATGGGCGGGTTCGGCTACGTATCAAAGTATCTTGATAATATATCACGCGTTATCGATGCTATCCCGATGGTGGTAGCGAGCTGGTTCTAACCTGCGGACCCTCACCCTGACCCTCTCCCAGAGGCAGAGGGGATCGGACTCGCGTCAGGGATGCGTCATCTCTTCGGGGCGGACCAGGGCGTCGAACTGCTGCGCGGTGAGATAGGCAAGCTGCAGGCAGGCGTCGCGGAGCGACAGATGCTTTTCGTGGGCCAGATGGGCGATCTGCGCGGCTTTGTCGTAGCCGATGGCGGGGGCCAGGGCGGTGACCAGCATCAGGGAATCCCGCACGTAGACGGCAAGCTGCTCGCGGTTGAGGGTGATGCCGCTAATCATGTGGTCGACGAACCCGCGGCTGGCATCGTGCAGCAGCGTCACCGACTGCAGGAAGTTGTAGATCATCACCGGCTTGAAGACGTTGAGTTGGAAGTTGCCTTGCGACCCGGCGAAGCCGATGGCGGCGTTGTTGCCGTGGACCTGAACCGCGACCATGGTCATGGCTTCGCACTGGGTGGGGTTGACCTTGCCGGGCATGATCGACGAACCGGGCTCATTCTCGGGCAGAGTCAGTTCGCCCAGGCCGCAGCGCGGGCCGGAGGCCAGCCAGCGGAGGTCGTTGGCGATCTTCATGAGCGAGCCGGCCAGCGTGGCGATCGCGCCGTGGGCGAAGACCAGTTCGTCATGGGCTGAGAGGGCCGCGAATTTGTTCGGGTGCGAGCGGAAGGGCAGGCCGGTCAGTTCGGCGATTCTGGCCGCGGCTCGATCGGCGAACTCCGGATGGGTGCTCAGGCCTGTGCCGACGGCGGTGCCGCCGATGGCCAGGTCATACAGTCCATCGAGCGATTGTTCCAAGCGGACGATATCGCGATCCAGCAGGCTTACCCAGGCGGAAAATTCCTGGCCTACCGTGAGCGGCGTGGCATCCTGAAGATGGGTTCGGCCGATCTTCACCACGGCGGCAAGCTCGCGCGCCTTTGCGTCGATGGCGTCACGCACTCGCTGAATCGCGGGGATAAGGTTCTGCCGCACTCGCGTGGCGGCCGCGATGTGCATGGCGGTGGGGAAGGTGTCATTGGAGGACTGCGAGAGGTTCGCGTGGTCGTTGGGGTGGATGGGGGTCTTGCTGCCCAGGATTCCGCCCGCCAGTTCGATGGCGCGGTTGGCGATGACCTCGTTGGCGTTCATGTTGGTCTGTGTGCCGCTGCCGGTCTGCCAGATGCGGAGGGGGAACTGATCATAAAGCCGGCCGGCGATGACGTCATCGCAAGCGCGGACGATCAGGTCGGTCTTGTCGGGCGAAAGCTTTCCGAGGTCGCGGTTGACCAAGGCGGCCGCCTTTTTGAGGATGCCCAGTGCGTGAATGAGTTCCGGGGGCATCGTCTCAATGCCGATGTTGAAGTGGACCAGGGAGCGCGCGGTCTGGGCGCCCCAGTAGACGCTTGCGGGCACGTCGATGCTGCCCATGCTGTCGGTTTCGAGGCGGGTGGCGGAGGTTGTGGAGTTGGGTGTCATGGCGAAGTCTGGCGGAGTCCTCTTCTGTAGAAGCATAGCACGGGAATGCAGAAGTCAGAATGCTGAATGCTGAATGCTGAATGCTGAATGCTAAATGCTGAATGCTGAATGCTGAATGCTGAATGCTAAATGCTAAATGCTGTATGCTGAATGCTGAATGCTGCTGAGTCGGAGGATCGGTCTACGCGCCCAGTGCGGCGGTGATTTCGGCGCGGGCGATTTCGACGGCTCGGCGCGGCTTGGTCAGGTCGCCGTGGACGGTGTAGACGTCGCGGACGAGAAACTCCTTGAGGACACCGGGGGTGGCGCGGAGGGTCTGGCGGATCTGGGCGGCCCAGGCCTCCTCGTTGAGTTTGACGTCGACGCCCATAAGGTTGGGGTCGGGCTTGCGCGAGTAGACGATGTTGGTGCCCTTGAGGGCCTCGCCCATGAACTCTTCATTGCACCAGCGGGAGATGGAGACTTTGCGCAGGTGCGGGAGCTGACAGAGGTCGTCCCAGAAGACGTCGGCCGGCTTGCAGCAACCGTAGTAGAGCAGGCCCAGGGGCTGGCAGACGTCGCGGTAGTAGGGGAAGCAGAATTCGTGGAACATCTCTTTGGAGATGCCGACGGTCTCCTGGCTGTCGCGGGCGCCCCACATGTCGCACAGGCGGGCGGGCGCCCCGGCATAGCCGCTGGCCGGGAGAGCGGTGGTGAAATTGGAACTGGAGCCGCAGCACTGCTGGTTGTCGTTGTTGAGGCGGAGCAGTCCCTGGGACTCTGCCCAGTTCATGACGCGCAGGGCATTGTCGCGCAGATAGGCCATCAGGGCATGCACCTCATCGGGCGTGTCATACATGGCGGTGAAGAACGCTTCCATGCCCATCAGGTGGACGACGCGCTGGGTCAGATAGAGATCGCCAAAGACGCCGGTGCGGATCTCGACCGGGAGCAGGTCGCCCAGCAGATCCTCCATGAAAGCCTTGCGGCGATAGGTGCCTTCGCGATCGACGCTGCAGGTGGCGGGCTTGAGCTTGTGGCGGTCCACCGTCAGGTCCTTGATGGGATGGTCAAAGTGATAACCGGTTGCGACTCCCTGCGAGTCCTTGATCGTCTCACGCGGGATCTCGATGCCCAGATGGTTGATGTTGACGTGCCAGCCGATCTGGTATCGGCTGGGAATGACGCGGTCGTCGTCGATCAGTTCGTGCCAGCGCAGGGCTTCCAGCAACCCCCATTCGATATCGCGGCCGGCGGGGGAGGCGCACTTGAGGATTCCATCGGGCATGAAGTCGCGGTTGAAGGTCCA
>JBBQTU010000086.1:0-15312 GCA_038213005.1 Tepidisphaerales bacterium
TGCTCACCGACGGCGTGCCGGTCGAATACACAGACCCCAAGACCGGCGAAACCCGCGGCGGGCGTGCGAAGTTGATCGACTTCGACAACCCCGCCAACAACGACTTCCTCGTCGTGCGGCAACTGACGATCGCGAGTGGCACCGGCTTCCAGCCGGTGTTGAAGGGGAGTCAGCGGCTGGAAGCCGCAGCCACGCGCATCCGGCCGGACCTGATCCTGTACGTCAACGGGCTGCCGCTGGTGGTGATCGAACTGAAGGACCCGGCGAACGCTGCGGCCGACCTGAACACGGCGATTGACCAGTTCGGGCGCTACAAAGAAACCGCGCCGGACCTGTTCGTGCCGAACCTGCTGCTGGTGGTGAGCGACGGGCTGCTGACGCGGGTGGGGAGCATCACCAGCGGCCAGCAACGCTTCACACCCTGGCGGCCGGCCAGCGGGGGCGAGCCGACGCTGGAAGCGCTGATCCGCGAATTGCTGGCGCCGGAGCCGCTGCTGGACTATCTGCGGTCGTGCGTGGCGTTTGAGGAGGACGAGCGGGGGAACATCGTCAAGAAGATCGCGGGCTATCACCAGTTCCGCGCGGTGCGCAAGACGCGGGCCCGGGTGATCGCGGCGGTGAAACGTGGCACCGGCTTCCAGCCGGTGATGGCAGAAGGTCAGCGGCAGGATGCCGCTGCCACGGGAGGGACCACGGGAGGGACTCAGCGGCAGGATGCCGCTGCCACGCTTCAGATTCGGCATGGCGCCTATCTTCCGCACTGGACGCGCGATGGCAGCATTTACGCCGTCACTTTCCGGCTTGGTGATTCTCTCCCGCAATCCGTCGTACTTGCCTGGAAACAAGAGCGAGAAGCGATCGTCCAACGTTCCATCGAGATGAACAGGCCGCTTACCCCTGATGAAGAGCGACGAATCGAACATCTGTATTCGGAGAAAGTCGAAAGCTATCTCGATGCTGGCAGCGGCGAATGCTGGATGCGGCGTCCGGACATCGCCGACCTCGTCGCCAATGCACTCAACCATTTTGAAGGGCAGCGGTATCGGCTGCTCGCGTGGTGCGTGATGCCAAACCATGTGCATGTGGTGTTCAAGCCCATGCCGGGGCATACGTTGGCGGGAATCACGCATTCATGGAAGTCGTTCACGAGCAATGAGGCCAATCGCCACCTCGCGCGGACGGGTGAGTTCTGGCAGAAAGAATCGTATGACCACTTGATCCGCGACGATGAGGATCTGGCGCATGCGGTCACATATGTGTTGAACAACCCGCGAGCGGCTAGGCTGGACGCGTGGAAATGGGTGGGTGGCACCGGCTTCCAGCCGGTGAGAGGGGAACAGCGGCAGGATGCCGCTACCACAGAAACTCAGCGGCAGGATGCCGCTGCCACAGAAACTCAGCGGCAGGATGCCGCTGCCGAAGAAATTAAGCGGCTGGATGCCACTGCCACAGAAACTCAGCGGCAGGATGCCACTGCCACAGATCAGCGGCTGGAAGCCGCTGCCACGGGACAAGGCGGGGTGGTGTGGCACACGCAGGGATCAGGCAAGAGCCTCACGATGCTGATGCTGGCCGGCACGCTGGTGCGGGCGGCGGAGATGGCCAACCCGACGCTGGTGATCGTCACAGACCGCAACGACCTGGACGACCAACTCTTTGACACCTTCGCGATGGGCCGGGGATTGCTGCGGCAGGACCCCGTACAGGCCGACAGTCGCGAGCATCTGAAGAACCTGCTCGATCGCGCTAGCGGCGGCGTGGTCTTCACGACGATCCACAAGTTCACCGAGAGTCTCGAGAAGGACCCGGAAAAGCGGGCGATTAGCAAACGAGCGAACATCGTGGTGATGGCGGATGAAGCGCACCGCAGCCAGTACGGATTCGTGGACGGCGGCGCGAGATGGATGCGGGATGCGCTGCCCAGCGCGACATTCGTGGGCTTCACTGGCACGCCGCTCATTAATAGCGATACGACGACGAAGGCCGTCTTCGGCGAGTACGCCGATGTGTACGACATCCGGCAGGCGGTGGCGGACGGCGCGACGGTGCCGCTGTATTACGAGCCGAGGATCGTAAAGCTCACGATCGACGAGGCCGGCGCGAAAGAGGCCGAGCGCAAAATCGCCGAGGTGGCGAAGGCGGACGAGAACGGCGAGGAGACGAGCGAGAACATCCGCATCCCGGTGGAGCAGTTGTTCGGCGCGCCCGAGCGGTTGGAGCGCGTGGCGGTTTTTCTGGTGGAGCATTGGGAAAAGCGCCGGGAAGCGATGGAAGGAAAGGCGATGGCGGTCACGATGAGCCGCGACATCGCCGCCCGGTTGTATGACCAGATTGCCAAACTCCGCCCCGAGTGGGCAAACGATGACGACGACAAGGGCGCGATGAAGGTGATCATGACCAGCGGGCCGGATGATCCCGAGCACATGGCCCGGCACGTGCGGAGTAAGGCGCAGCGCAAGTCGCTGGCGGATCGATTCAAAGACCCGGCGGATGACTTTCGCCTGGCTATCGTGGTGGACATGTGGCTGACGGGCTTTGACGTACCGTGCGCGCACACGATGTACATCGACAAGCCGCTGGCCGGCCACAATTTGATGCAGGCGATCGCGCGGGTGAACCGCGTGTACGGCGAGAAGCCCGGCGGGCTGATCGTGGATTTGATCGGTCTGGCCGACCCACTGGCCGATGCGCTCAAGACCTACGCGAACGCGATCGGCGAAGACGAAAAGCCGATCCAAGAGCTGCAGGACGAAGCGATACCGGCCATGTGGTCGGCATTCGAGCAACTGCAGGGATTCTTCCACGGTTTCGACTACGCGGCGGCACTAGACGCTGAGCCGAAGAGCGTGCTGCGGATCTATCTGGGTGCAATCAACCACGTGCTGGACGTCAATCAAGCGGTGGGTGAGGAGACCGGCTGGCTGCGGTTCCGCGGGATGGTCAAGCGACTTTCGACCGCGTTCGCGCTGGCGGTGCCGCGCGAGGAGACGAAGGAGATCGCGCCGCACCTGGCGTTCTTCCAGCGGATCGTGGCGATGATCCGCAAAAGCCTCGCCAACGACGCGGGACCTTCGACCGGCTCCGGCGGATCGTCCGACATCGACGCGGCCGTTCGGCAGGTGATCGGCGGTGCGGTCGACGCGGGTGAGGTGATAGACCTGTTCGCTGCTGCGGGGCTGGACGCCGCACGCCTCGACATCCTTTCGGATGATTTTCTCCAGCGGGTCAGCGCGTTGGAGCAGAAGAACCTCGCGCTGGAGACGCTGCGGAAGCTGCTGACCGATCAGATCAAGATCAGCGAGCGGACGAACCTCGTGCAGGCGCAGAAGTTCCGCGAAGCGCTGGAGAAGGCGATGCTGGGCTACACGAACAAGCAGATCAGCACCGCCGAAATGATCGCGCGGCTTCTTGAACTGGCGAAATGGGTACGCGAGGCGAAGAAGCACGGTCAAGAGCTGGGACTCGATCAAGAAGAGACCGCCTTCTATGACGCCCTCGCCGAGAACGGCTCTGCCAAAGAGGTGATGAAGTCCGACACCCTCCGCCTGATGGCCCGCGAAATGGCAGAAACGGTCAAGCGGCTGCCCAAACTGGATTGGACCCAGCGCGAATCTGTACGCGCCGACTTGCGCCGGCAGGTCCGCCGCCTCCTCGCCAGATATGGCTATCCCCCCGACCTCTCAGAAGACGCAACCCAACTCGTCCTGAAACAGGCCGAGTTGTCGGTCGGGAACGAAGAAATCCCCCCATCCCGATGAACTGTTGCCGCCCCGCATCCGTCGTTCACCCAAACCCACCAGCCCCAACCTGTTCGAGTTTCCGCCCTCTGCCGCGAAACTTGCGCATCTGACCCCCTCAATCGCGCGTAACTCCTTACCCCACAAGCTCCCGCGCCACCCCCCACCCCCTCCCGCGAAAACCTGCGCTTCTGCCCCTTCGTCGCTCCGTCCCTTCGTCCCTTCGTCCCCCCGCCCCTTCGTCGCTCTCCGACCTTCTACTTTCCACTTTTCGCTGCTCCAGCATTGCCTGATATCGCCCCAGACCGTAAAACTCCCCCTCAACCCAAAGGAATTGAATTGGCTCAGACTGAATCCAACAAGATCATTTACTCCATGGTCGGCGTGTCCAAGCTCTATGACCAGAAGGTCATCCTCAAGGACATCTACCTCTCCTACTTCTACGGCGCCAAGATCGGCGTTCTGGGGCTCAACGGCTCCGGTAAGTCCACCCTGCTCAAGATCCTCGCCGGCGTCGACACCACCTACGACGGCAAGTGCTCCATCCAGGCCGGCTACACCATCGGCCACCTCCCCCAGGAACCCCTCGTTGACGAAGACCGCACCGTCCGCGAAGTCGTCCAGGAGGGTCTCAAACACGCCTACGACCTGGTGGACGAGTTCAACGCCATCTCCGACAAGTTCGCCGAGCCCATGGATGATGCCGCGATGAACAAGCTCCTGGAGAAGCAGGGAGACCTCCAGCAGAAGATCGACCACCTGGGCGCCTGGGACATGGATCATCAGCTCGAAATGGCGATGGACGCCCTGCGCTGCCCGCCGGATGATTCGCCCATAAAAACCCTCTCCGGCGGCGAGCGTCGCCGCGTGGCCCTCTGCCGCCTGCTGCTGCAGAAGCCCGACGTCCTGATCCTGGACGAGCCCACCAACCATCTGGACGCCGAGTCGGTTGCGTGGCTGGAGCAGCACCTGCAACGCTACGAAGGCACCGTCATCGCCGTCACCCACGACCGCTACTTCCTGGATAATGTGGCCGGGTGGATCCTGGAACTGGACCGCGGCCTGGGCATCCCCTGGAAGGGAAACTACACCTCCTGGCTACAGCAGAAGCACACCCGCCTGCAAATCGAAGAGAAGCAGGCCTCCAGCCGCCAGAAGGCCCTGGCCCACGAACTGGAATGGATCCGTCAGAACCCCCGCGCCCGCGCTGCCAAGAGCAAGGCCCGTATCGCCCGCTACGATGCCATGCTCGCCGAGGACCAGCGCGACAAGGAAACCCAGGTCGAGATTTTCATCCCCCCCGGCCCGCGCCTGGGCCAGAAGGTCATCGAAGCCCACCACGTCACCAAGAGCTACGGCGACCGCGAGCTCATGGAAGACATGAACTTCACCATCCCGCCCAACGCCATTGTCGGGATCATCGGCCCCAACGGCGCCGGCAAGACGACTCTCTTCCGCATGATCACCGGCGAGGAAAAGCCCGACGAGGGCCAGATCGTCGTGGGCGATAGCGTGAAGCTCACCTATGTCGAGCAGAGCCGCGCCGACCTCGTCGCCGACGAGACCGTCTGGCACGCCCTCTCCGGCGGCGCTGAGCGCATCAAGCTCGGTACTGTCGAGGTCAGCAGCCGCAGTTACGTCACACGCTTCGGCTTCAGCGGCACCGACCAGCAGAAGCTCATCGGCAACCTCTCCGGCGGCGAGCGCAGTCGCGTCCACCTGGCCCGCATGCTCAGGAGCGGCGCCAATGTCATGCTGCTGGACGAGCCGACCAACGATCTGGACATCAACACCATCCGCGCTGTGGAAGAGGCCGTGGAGAACTTCGCCGGCTGCGTGCTGGTGGTCAGCCACGACCGCTGGTTCCTGGACCGGATCGCGACTCACATCCTGGCCTTTGAAGGCGACAGCCAGGTGCGACTCTTTGAAGGCAACTTCACCGCCTACGAAGATGACCGGAAGAAGCGCCTCGGCGTCGACGCCGACCAGCCTCACCGGATCAAGTACCGCAAGCTGACCAAGTAGAGACCAAAACCAGGGAGTCCACCATGGCAATGACCACCCACCAGCGCATCCTGCGGATGGTCAGTCACCAGGAGGCCGCTCAGCTCCCTTACACCGCCGGCCTGACCAACTCATCTGGACTTCCGGCGCGCCAGCCTGCAGAATACCCGCCGCTGCCATGTAAGAGGCAGAACAGACCAGCCTGTGGAGGCGTAACAGTTCGGTCCGTGAGAGGCGTTTGGCCGGTATCAGCACATGGTGCAACTGCGAACCTACACACTTGACCGTCACACAGCGGAAGAGATCGCGCAACAGGCTCAGCAATGGGCCGATCGCAGCGATCTCACCGCGATCATGAACACGATCCCGCAGGTCCTGCTTATCCTCAACGACCGGCGGCAGGTCGTCTTCGCGAACCGTACTGCGGTCGAGACGGCCGGAGCCGACTCCGCCGAGGCGCTCCTGGGCATGCGGCCGGGCGAACTACTGGAGTGCCACGAGGCCCGCGAAGGCCCCGGCGGCTGCGGATCAACCGAGGCCTGCCGTCAGTGCGGCGCCTTTCAAGCCCTGGCTGAGTGCGGCGCAGGGCATGCCGCCACCAACGAATGCCGGCTCATCCAGTTTCGGACCGGCCGAGCGATGCTCTTTCGCATCTCCAGCACGCCCTTCCAACTGGGCGAGGCCCGATACTGCATCCTGTCCCTGACCGACATGAGCGACGAGCATCGGCGACGCAACCTCGAACGCATCTTCTTCCACGATCTGCTGAATATCGTCGGCGCCATGACCGGCTACGTCCAGTTGCTCGAGGATGCCGATCCGGCAGAGCGGCCCCAGCTCTCGCAGTCCATCCTGCGCCTGGGTGACAGCCTCGTCGAGGAAATCCACAGCCAGCAGGAACTGACGCTGGCCGAGAACGGCGAGTTAAGGGTGCGCCCGGCGCTGTGCTCCAGCCGCGAGATGCTCGAGGAAGTGGCGGCGGTCTATCGGAACCACCCATCCGCCAGCGGGAAGTTCATCTTCATCGGCGAGAGTTCGCCCGACGTGGCATTCACCACCGATCGGCGTCTGCTCGGCCGAGTCGTCGGCAACATGCTCAAGAACGCGCTGGAGGCGTCCAGCCCCGGCCAGCACGTCACGCTCGGCTGCGCCCTGGAAGGCTCGACCGTCGAGCTCTGGGCTCACAACAGTGCCGCCATGCCCCGCGAGGTGCAGTTGCAGATATTCCGCCGCGCGTTCTCCACGAAAGGGAGCGGACGCGGCTTGGGAACCTACAGCATGAGGCTGCTCTGCGAGCGTTACCTCAAGGGCGAGGTCTCGTTCAGCAGCGGGCTGGAAACAGGCACGACCTTCCATGTCCGTCTGCCGCTGGGCGAGTTGGCGTAGGTCGGGTGATCCGGCTTCACCGACTCCGGGCAGACAGCAGAGAACACCGACATCGCCCCTGTGTGCCACCTGTGCGGGTCGCCCTATTTTTTCTTCGCCGCGGTCGGCTCTCTGGTCATCTTGCCCTTGTCGGCCGCCCCGGCGTTGGCCTTGGCTTCGGCCGAATTGGACTTCATCTCCGCGACTGTCTTGGTGTGCAGACGAGCAGCGCCGTCGGTCTGAATCAGCTTGACTCGCGTGCCATTCTTGACGGCGTCGGCGAGTCGCTTCTTCGCGGCCGGGATCTGGCTCTTGTACTGCGGGAGCCACTTGGCCTGGGCCACCAGCATCTCGTCGGTAAGCTGCCAGATTTCCTCGGGGTCGCAGACCGCTCCGGTGAGCGGGTCATGCAGCATGGCCTGCTTGAGCAGAGTCACATCGCCCGCGACCGCAGCATGCACGCTGAGCCGCTGGACGCTGACTGTGGCATTGCAGGTCGCGGCGCAGCCCAGAGGCAGCGCCCCCACCACCGGCATGTTAATGCCCGTGCGGTCGACGTAGCCGGGAATCTCGACGACGCAGTCGTCTGGAAGATTGGTGATGCGGCCCTGGTTGACGACGTTGAAGTGGCCACGGTAGATGCGGCCCGTCTCAAGGGCTTCGATGATATAGGAACCATGCTCCTCCGAGCGGTCGGCCGGCCCGATCTGGGGCGGGGCTTCCTTGAGCCAGTTGGGGAAGTCGGTCTCAAACCAGTTGCGCCCTTCCGTGCAGACACGGAGGTAGCCACCGGTCTCGCCGTGAATCCACGAGCTCAGGTCAATCCAGCTCTTGATCTCGCCGGTGCGCTTGCGATACCACGGGAGGTATTCGGACAGATGGCCGTTGGATTCGGTGGAGTAGAGGCCCAGCCGCTTCAGCACATCCAGGCGGACTTTCTCAGTCTTGGCGAAGCCCTCGACATCGGACATCAATTCATACATGCGCGGAATCATGTCCATGCCGCGCCAGGTCGCCTTAGTGCACCAGGTCTGGTGGTTCAGTCCGGCGAAGACGGCATCCACCTCTTTGCGGTGCATGCCAAATTTCACGCGCTTGTCGATCCACTGCTCTTTGGCCTCGCTGCCGGGGGTGGCATAGTCCATGGGGATCATGCCATTGAGCTTGGCCCACAGTTCGATGGCATTGGTGATCTGCCAGTGAGCGCCCTGCACGCCGTGGCACAGTCCGATCGTCTGCACTTTCCCGAATTCGTTGCAGGCCCACGTGTTCATCGCCATGGGATTGGAATAGTTCAGGAGAATGGCTCCGGGTTTGGCGAGTTCGCGGATGTCGCGGCAGAAGTCCAGCATCGCCGCCACGGTACGCTGGCCATACATGATGCCGCCGGCACAGAGCGTGTCGCCGACGCACTGGTCGACGCCATACTTCAGCGGGATGTCGATGTCGCTCTGGAAGGCTTCCAGCCCGCCCTGACGGATCGTGCAGATGATGTAGTCGGCATCGGCGATCGCCTTGCGCCGATCGGTGGTCGCAGTGATCTTCGCCGGCAGCTTGTTGAACTGGATGTCGCGCTGACAGAGCTTGGTGACCATGTCCAGATTGGGTCTGGACAAGTCCGTGAAGGCGAACCGCGTATCGTGCAGTTCGGGGACGGCAAGAATGTCCCGCATCAGACGGCGGGTAAATCCAATCGATCCTGCGCCGATCATCGCAATCTTGATGGCCATCTCAGAACTCCCTGTGGGCGAATACTACCATGTGAAACAGGTCACGATTCTCCGGGGCCTAGCGTGCTACGGCCGGTTCCTTCAGCATGACACCGACGTCATCGCCTGGGGGCAAATCAGCCTCGGGAGCCTGGTCGGACAGGTCGGCGCGGGCCATTCGCTTGAACTCAATGAAGACCCCCGGCGCGACCTTTGCGCCCGGGGCGGAGATCGCCTTCTGCGGGTCAGCGTTCAGGCTCTCGCTGGGGATGACAAAGACCAGGTCAACCGCCTTGCCCGACGGCAGGAATAGTGGATCATCGGGGAGATTGCGGAGCAGCACGCCAGAGGAGAGCGTGCCGACCGGCCGGTAGTCCTTCCCGCCAGCCACGATCCGCACGGCTGCGCAACTGAACCGCATCAGGTTGTCCTTCTTGTCGGCCTGCTCACCATCGGGCTTGACGCGGACAATGAACATGTCGCCTTCGGGCCAGGCGGCGAGGTCCAGGCGGCTCTTGCCACTGTCCTTGCCGCGGATGGCGTCCATCTCAAAATCCTTTACCGGCAGGCTGGCGCGAGCCGCGGGGCTGAGCGCGACGACCTTTTCGACTTTCAGGGCCGGGGAGTTGGCCCCATCGACCAGTACGCGGTTGGCTCCCAGGTCAATGCCCAGGCGCTGGCCGAACAACTCATCAAGATAGGCCGGATGGACTGCGGAGAACGGGCGATCGTTGGCCAGGACGCCGGTACTGACGTAACCGACGGTCGACATCAGGATGTCGTCGGCGGGGATCAGCAGTAAACTGGCCTTGGCCGGGTCCAGCGAGTCCACGGTCAGTTCGTCAAACACCTGGAGATCCTGGAGTTGCTGTTTGCCGGGGACTCGAACAGTACCGGCTGTCCGCTCGCTCAGCGGGTAGCGTGAATAGCCAGCGATGCTTGGGCCGAACGGCAAAGCCTGCGCGGCCGTAGCAAGCACGCCGGCAACGAAGATGCCGGCCACCACGCCGCAGGCACCCGCGCCGATCTTGTCGGCCAGCACAGGCAGTTGGATGTTGCCCGGGATCAGCTTGTCGAAAGTGACGCGCAACACCAGGTAGATGATGACGAACAGCCCGACCAGGGACGCCGAATAGCCCTGGGCGACGCCGAAACTGTGGAACGCCAGTTGTGCGACATTCTCGTGATAGCCCACCGCCAGCAGCGCCGCCAGAATCGCCAGGACCATCGAGATCATCGAACTGAAGAAGCCCTGGATGTAATGGAAGAACGCGATGGCGAGGATCAGAGCCAGAATAATGATGCTGAAGATCATGGTCTAAACGCCTCGGGCTTCTTGGCCCTCTTACAGTCACCTGTGGTTCAATGCTGCCTGGGATGCGTGCCGGATTTGGACCCCGCGTGCGTGCCGCCCGGGGAGCCTGCAGCGCCACCACCGGAGCCGGCAGGGAGGTTGATGACATCCTGCCCGCGCACGACGCGCGACACTTCCTGAACGCTTGTGACACCCTGCTCGACCCGGGCCAGCGCGTTTTCCTGCAGGAACCGGCCCCTCTGCTTGCGATAGGTCTTCTTGAGCTGATCGAGCGTCGCGTTAGCCAGCACGGCCTGACGCATGTCGTCGGTGATCAGAACTGTTTCATACACGCCGAAGCGTCCGTGGTATCGCAGGTCGTGGCAGAGGCCACAAGGAACGATATTCCCCTTGGGGTCGCGGACTGGCTGGGTCCGGGCCTGGAAGAGCTGCTGGACGCGGGTCGGGTCCATGTTGAGCTTGCGCAACATTTCCGGATCGGGTTGGTACGCGGTCTTGCACCCGGCGCACAGTTGACGGAAGACCCGGCCGGAAATCACCAGCCGCAGATGCTTCATCGCAAGCTCGTCATCACCGACGAGTTTGCGCCAGTCCATCAAGGCTTCCAAGGCACTGTGCGTGCGAAGCCCGAGATAGACCTTGCGGCCGTTCTCGGCGTGGGCGATGAGTTCGCGAACGCTCTTGGGGTTGGCGATCTCGGCCATCAGGATACAGTCGGGTTCCTGACTGACCATCCACTGCAGCTTTTCCAACTCTTCGGCCTGACTGGCCTGCTTGCCGAGCCTGTTCTGCGTAATGCCTTCCAAGTCATCATCCGCATCACGCTCGAGCGTCTGGATGTGGCTCAGGAATGCATCGTGCTGACGGATCATCGCGTATTCCATCGTCGTCAGGCCTTGGCCCGGCGGGGCTGCGATCAGCACGATGCCACCGGGTTGGGCAATGACATCCTTGACAGCCTTGAGCTGCTCCGTGGTGAATCCCATCTGGTCGAACGGGATGTTGTGGTGGCGTCGCTCGGCCGACATCAGACGCAGTGTCTCGCCTGACGCGCTGCCGGCGGTATGGACCAGAAATTCGGCCTTCTTGCCGGCCACGGCCGCGCGGATCGATCCGCTCTGAGGCTTGCGCCTTTCCGCGACATCCATGCCCGAGATCGACTTCATATAAGCGATGGCAGCGGTGGCAGCCTGACGGTTAAACTGGGCGCCGTTATATCCGACGCCGTCAACCCAGTATTGCACCAGCATCGAGCTTTCGACGGGGATGACATCCAGGCGTTCCATGCCCTTAAGCATGGGATCCGTCAACATCAGTTGGACGGTGTCGTAGCCGAGTCGATCGGTCGAATCAGGGCCGGGCGGGATCACCGGCTTGCCGTCCTTCTTCGCCATGTTCACCAGACCGGCGACATCCTCGACCTGCTTGCGGCGCGGCCGACCCGCACTTGCTACCTTGGACAGTTCGCCCTTGAGGTCTTTGAGACCGACCCTGTTGGATCGAATCCCCAAGTAGGCGCCGGCCTCGGCCAGCAGTACCAGGACAAACACGGTGAACGATATCCAGAAGCCCGGGAGCATCAGGAACAGGAAGAACGCTCCCAGCAGCCCGCCGGAGAAGGCAAGCATGAGCATCGGGCCAGGCAGGTGCGCCGCCGGAGCATCCTTATCCGTCCACGTCAGCAGCCGCAGCCAAAGGAAGAAGACCACCAGAAACGGAATGACCTTCCAGATGCTGACGTAGCCTCCGACCGGCACTACCTGCAGGAGGACATGAAAGTCCATCACCATCTCCTTCAAAAGGCAACCATAATTCGAGAAAAACATTGTAGCCAGCACAAGCGTTGACGCAAACCCCGATACACGCTGGCGGTTATCGATTTTCTCGCCTCTGCCAGCGGAACAGGATTTCACTCCGCGGATCTCATGGCGGCGGACGATGCCGGCCGAGGAGCTTACGCCCTGGAGCGGCAATAGACGAGGTCGGGAGCCGTGGGTTCACGACTCCCGACCGTCTGTAATCTTGCATCCCGGCGACGGGACCCTGGCTGGGCTGGGATCAGCGAGCGGAGGGCACGGGGCCGGCGATCAGGTCGTACTGCTCCAGGGCGGCCTTGTCACCACTGAGGATCTGATCGACATCGCCGCGCAAGGTGGCGAGGCGAGTGTCGATGAAGCGGCGGGCGACGGCCTTCTTGCGGTCGTTCTTAACGGCCTGCTGGATGAACAGATGGCCAACGAGCAAGGCGATGGCAGAGTCAACCAGCTTGCGGCCGTAGAGGTCCATGTACTCGGCGCCCTTCTCCTTGGCCAGGACGATGCCCTTCTGGAGGAGTTGCCGCGCCTCGAGGAGCTTCTGCTGGAGTGCAGTCAACGACTCATCGGCATAGTTCAGCTTCTCAAACTCTTCAACTCGCTTTTCGAAGACGCCGGAGCAGACGCCGCGGACGGCGGCGACGACCTGCAACTGGCTGGTGCCTTCGTAGATCGTGGTGATGCGGGCGTCGCGGAGGTAACGCTCGGCAGGGTAGTCCTTGATATAGCCCGAACCGCCGAGCACCTGGATGCCGTCGCCGGCGACCTTGACGCACATTTCCGAGGCATAGTACTTGCTCATCGGCGTGAGCATGCCGTTGAGACGCTTGAGCAGGCGAGCCTGATCCTTGCGGCGTTTGAGTTCGACAGGGTCCTTGGGCGGGGTGAACTCAAGGACGCGGAGGTTGTTGTTTTCGATGTCGCAGACGCGGGCGGTCTCATAGGTCAGCGCGCGGGCGGCTTCGATATGGATCTTCATCTCGGTCACCAGTTCGGCGACCGCGGGAAGCTTCTCAATGGACATCCCAAACTGCTTGCGCGAGTGGGCATAGGTGCGGGCGAGGCGATAGGCCGCTTCGGCGATACCGAGAGACTGCCCGGCGATGCCGAGGCGAGCGCCATTCATGAGGCTGAAGACATACCGGATCAGGCCGAGCTGACGCTCGCCGACCAGCTTGGCCGGGGCGTCATCGAACACCAGTTCGCAAGTGGGCGAACCGTGGATGCCCAGCTTCTCTTCCAGGTGACGCACGCGGATGCGCGGGCCGCGGTCGGCCAGCAGCATGGAGAGGCCGCGGCCGTCGGTGGTGCCGGGCTCACTGCGAGCCAGCACGAGCAGCACGTCGCCGCAGCCGTTGGTGATGAATCGCTTGACGCCATTGAGACGCCAGTTGCCATCCTCATCCTGCCAGGCGCGAAGCTGAACGGCCTGGAGGTCGCTGCCGGCATCGGGCTCGGTCAGGACCATGGCGCCGGTGACTTCGCCGCGGGCGAACCTAGGGAGGTATTCGTCCTTGGTCGCATCATCGGCAAAGGCGTAGATCGTCTCGGCGATGCCCTGGAGGCCGAAGAGGTTCATCAGCGACGCATCAGCGCGGCTGACGATCTCGTTGGCGATGGTGTAGATGGTGGTCGGGCAGTTGAGGCCCAGATACTTGCGGGGCAGCGTGAAGCCCATCAGGTCGGCCTTGCCAAGCACGTCGAGGTTTTCCCGGACGTTCTTGCCGAGGGTGACGGTGCCGTCGTCGTTGAGGGTATTGCCGTCATGATCGACCGTCTCGCCGCGGGGGGCGATGTGGTCGCCGGCGATCTGCCCGACGATGTTGAGGATGCGGCGATAGTTGTCGATGGCGTCGGCCGCATCGCGAGGGGCATAGTCCTGCCCGTCGGTCTGGGTGAAGCCGTCTTCCTGAAGGGTTGCCAGTTCGGCCATATCGATGTGGTCGAAGAGGAACTTGATGTCGTCGTTGTCGGTAAAGAAATTGGCCATAATCAAAAACCTTTTCACCACGGAGTCGCACGGAGTAACACGGAGTATTTCAGAGAACCCGCCTGAGAATGCCATCCTTTAGATGGGGCACGTTAAAATTGACAAGCAGACCAACACGATAGCCACTCAACCGCATATAGGTCAGCAACTGCGCCTCGTGTACCGGCAACAGTTTTTCAACGGCTTTGAGTTCGATGATAACGCTCTCATTAACCACGAGATCAAGCCGATAGCCACAATCGACCCTGTGCCCACGGTACATCACGGGGAGCTCCACCTGCTGACGAACGCTAAGCCCCTCATTGCTCAGGTCCCAGAACGAACAAGACTGATACGCATTCTCCAATAGCCCCGGCCCCAACTCCGCATGCACGCGGAACAGGCATTTGTATATCCGGCTGGTCAGCGCTTCGTGCAGCAGTGCCATGGCTTTCCCTCCGTGTTACTCCGTGCGACTCCGTGGTTAGTATCCTACTTGATCGCAGGCACCGTCAGCGGTGGCGGCGTCGCCGGTGCCGCGCTCGCGGATTGCCTTGATCATCATTGGGACAATCTTGTTCATGTCGCCGACGATACCGTAATGGGCGACGCCGAAAATCGGGGCGTCCTTGTCCCAGTTGATCGCGATGATCTTGGCCGACTCTTCCATGCCGGCGCGATGCTGGACGGCACCGCTGATGCCGCAGGCGATGTAGAGCGCCGGGCGGACGGTGGTGCCGGTCTGGCCGATCTGATGGTCCTTGCTGACAAATCCGCTGTCGACCGCAGCGCGGGAAGCGCCAACGGCGCCGCCGAGCACACCGGCGAGTTCGTGGATCAGCTTGAAGTTGTCCTTACTGCCCACCCCGCCGCCGCCGGCGACGATGATTCGGGCGCCCTTGAGGTTGACCTTGCGGGCCTCGCGGTGGCGTTCGATCAGCTTGACGGCGAGATCGAAGTCGCTGAACTCGATCTTCTCTTCGATGATCTGCCCGCTGCGCTTGGGGTCGGGATCACCGAGGCGCATCACGCCTTCGCGGATGGTGGCCATCTGCGGCCAGCGATCGAAGTTGACGATGGTGGCGATGATGTTGCCGCCGAAGGCCGGGCGAATCTGCATGAGCAGGTCCTTGTGGACCTCCTTGGTCTTGGGATCGGTGTATTGCCCGATTTCCAGGGCCGTGCAGTCGGCGGTGAGGCCGGCTCGCATCTCCGAGGCGATGCGGGGAGCCAGATCGCGGCCCAGGGCGGTAGCGCCGTAGAGGACGATCTGAGGCTTGTGTTTGGTGATGAGATGGCATACCGCCCGGGCGTAAGGCATGGTGCGGTAGTATTCCAGCCGCGTGTCATGCACGTAGTAGACCTTGTCAGCGCCGTGGGCGATCAGCCGATAGGACAG
>JBBQTU010000087.1:0-15129 GCA_038213005.1 Tepidisphaerales bacterium
TTCCTGCGACCCGTCGCCGATTTTGATGATCTCCCGGAAGTCGAACTGTGGACGTGCATTACGAGCCGTGCATTACGAGGCGTGCATTACGAGCCGAAAGCGTCAGCGCCGGGCAAAGCGCCGGGCAAAGCGCCGGGCAAACCAAGCGTCAGCGCCGGCACTTCTTGTAACCAACCAAATCCGGCGCTAACGCTTTCGGCTCGTAATTCGTAACACCGGCGGTTATGGTTTCGGGTCGTAGGCTTTCGGGGTGTTGTTTCTTCCATCGAAGCATGACATCGGCTCGCCTTGCTCGTCGACGACATAGGCAATGGCTTGTTGCAAGGACACTTGAGTATTCAGCCACCGGGTGCTTCCGTGGCGCGTCCAGCGTTCCCGGTCCATCGGTTCGTTGAAGGCCTCGCCAAGCCGGCGGCTCGCCCAGGCCTTGAAATCGTTCATCACCTTCTCTGGCTTGGGTGTGCTTGGGTGGGGGATGCCGGCGCTAACGCTTTCGGCTCGTACGTTTTCGGCGTGGATGCCGGCGCTGACGCTTTCGGCTCGTATGGGGGAGGCAGTGACCACGATATGAATGTGATTGGTCCGCACGTGAACTGCCCACAATGCCCAGCGGCGATGGTTCGCCACTTCAAGGATAGTTCGCAGCACCATGCCTCGGCGTGCTTCGTCCAACAGATACGGTTCTTGGCGCATGGCTTCCCGGCGCGATTCCTCGACTTCACGGTTCACCGGGAGGAAGGGAGTAGCTGGGGTGTTGTGCTTGCGATCCACGGAGCCGGGATCGCGCCCGTGCAACCAGGTTCCGTAGGTCGTGAATGTGATGAAATATGCCAATGGAGCGGGCATGGGCGAAACGATAGGGAATCGTTGGCGGGAATGCGAGTGGTCAACGAGCCGAAAGCGTTAGCGACGGATTTGGTTGGCTAAAAGAAGTGCCGGCGCTGAGCGGGGTACTCCCCGCTCGGATTCATTGTTATAAGCCCGCGATCTCGTCGAGGCTCAACCCGGTGATATCGGTGATGGTCTCCGGCGTGATCCCGCGGGCCTTAAGCTTGCAGGCGGCCTCCTTGCGCGCTTTTTCTCGCCTTCCTCACGGCCTTTCTCGATGCCTTCCTCGATGCCACGCTCCAGCCATTCCTGTTTGATTTGCTTCAGTTGGGTTGCCAGCATGGTTTCAATCTGCTTTATCTGTTCCACCGCCTCGGAGAGGGGGTGACTCTTCGAACCGAAGAAATTGGCTAGGAAATCCCGGAACAGAGTCAGCTCGTCCTTATGCTCCGCCAGGAGCATCTGGGCGATCGGCCGGGCCTTGGTCGCCAGGTCATTTGCGTTCATGGTTTCGACCATAGCGAAGGTCATGCTCGTTGGGCATGATTGCAGAATATGAGGGAAGGCGACCGCGGGCAAGGCACTTGGAGCAGGCTCATCGCCTCCGGGAAGTGCAGCGGACAGGAACGCTGCGGCCGGCGGTCTCTCGTTTCGGAGAACGTTTGTCCGAACGCAGCGTAAATGAGATGCGCTCGCCGCACGGAATTCGTGAATGGGTCAGTAGTTCTGTATCATGAAGCTCGGGCGACGGATTGCGGAATCTGGCACGGTGCTTGTTCCGGGAAGTTGTGAGGAGCCGAGCGAAACCATGAAAGCCATACACAAGAAATTCCTGTTCGGAGGCATCCTGCTGGCGATCGCCGTCGGCTACCTGGGATTCGCCAGCGTCAAGACCGGGTGGGTCTATTACGTAGACCTGGACAAGTTTGTCGATGAGGCGAAGTTTCACACCCAGCGCGTGAAGATCTGCGGGACCGTGGACACGGAGGGCCTGGTATCCAGCCCATCGGGGATGAAGGCCACCTTCAACCTCAAGGGCAAGACCAAGACCCTGGCGGTGGCCTATCATGGCGTGATCCCGGACATGTTCGCTGCCGGGCGCGATGTCGTCGTCGAAGGGAAACTGGATGCCGCGGGCACATTCCAGTCCGACCAGATGATGACCAAGTGTGCCAGCAAGTACGAGTCGGCCGGCAAGCACCCCGAGACCATCAAGCGGAGCGGTGAATGAACCATTTGATCGGAAACAGCAGCCTGGCGGCGGCGGTGGTTGTCGCGGCCCTGACTGCATTCGCGTGCCTCATGGCCGCCTCGCTTGAGTCTCGCCGCTTTTTGGTGGCGGCGAAGGTGGGCCTGTGCGTTTTTGCTTTATTCTTCAGTGCTGCATCGACCATCCTGCTGACGGCGCTGGTGGACAGCGATTTCAGCCTCCGCTACGTGGTGCATTACACAGAAGTTGCCTTGCCCCTGGGGTATAAGCTTGCGGCTTTCTGGGCTGGGCAGGAGGGCAGCCTTCTGCTGTGGGGATGGATGGTCGCGCTGATGAGCGTGGTCGCAGCCTTCACCCATCGCAGCGTGCAGATCCGCTCGGGCGCGGTCTTCATCGGCACGCTGGCCGCGCTGTGCGGATTTTTCGCGGCGCTGATGCTTTTTGCCGCCAACCCATTCGCTCCGGCCCAGAGCGTGGTCACCGACGGGCAGGGCCTCAATCCGCTGCTGCAGAACATCGGCATGATCGCGCACCCGCCGCTGCTGTTCATGGGCTACGCGGGGTTCTCGATTCCATTTGCCCTGATGATCGCGGCCCTGGCCGGCGGGCGCAAGCCCGAGATGGCGCTGGGTGAAGTGCGGAACTGGACGATCTTCTCGTGGCTGTTCCTGAGTATCGGCATCGTGCTTGGCGCGCAGTGGGCGTACGTTGAACTGGGGTGGGGCGGCTACTGGGGATGGGATCCGGTGGAAAATGCCTCGCTGCTGCCGTGGTTGACGGCGACGGCGCTCCTGCATTCGCTCATCATCCAGCAGCATCGCGGCATGCTGAAGATTTGGAATGTCGTGCTGATCGCGTCCAACTTTCTCCTTTGCATCTTCGGCACTTACCTGACCCGCAGCGGGATCGTGCAATCGGTCCATGGATTCGGGGCATCGCTCGTCGGCACCTTCTTCCTGATTTTCCTGCTCCTGGTCACTCTCGTGAGCATCGTGATGATCGCGATGCGACTGCGGGGGCTGCGCTCTGAGAACGCGCTGGACAACATCTTCGGCCGCGAGGGAGCGTTCCTGATCATGAACGTGCTGCTGGGGCTCATGATGCTGGTGACGCTGGTGGGCACCATCTTCCCGGTGATCAGCGCACTGTTTGTTACCGAGCCTGTCAGCGTGGATCAGACGTTCTACAACAAGACGGTGGTTCCGCTGGGGCTGCTCCTGGTGGCGTTGATGGCCTGCGGGCCGCTGCTGGTCTACGGGCTTGGTGCCGGCCGGCGGCTGGGGCGCGGCATGATCGTCCCCGGCATATTCGCCGGCGTGACTGTCGTGGTGATGTGCGTCATGCGACTGGCGAACCCTTGGGCCTTGGCGTGTGGCGCGATCATCGCGGCGGCGCTCGCGGCGATGATCATCGACCTTGGCACGACAGTGCGCGATCGATCGAGGAATAATGGCGAAAGCCTGATCCGGGCGACGCTACGAGTGCTCGATGGAAACCATCGCCGCTATGGCGGCCAGTTGGTCCATATGGGAATGCTCATGATGGTCGCAGGCATCGCCGGCTCCAGCCTGTTCAACATCAATCAGGATCTGCACTTGGTGCCGGGGCAGACCGTGCAGGTCGGCCGATACGCCATCAAGTTCGACTCCATCGAGCAGATTGAAGGCGAAAACTACACCGCAATACAAGCGAATCTGGAACTGACCGACCCCAGTGGTGCCACTGGCACACTCAAACCGCAGCGTCGTTTTTATCCCAAGGCGGAGCAGCCCAACAGCGAAGTGGCGCTCCGCTCCAGTCTGCGAGAGGATCTGTATACCACGCTGGCCGGCTGGGACGACGATGGCAAGCAGGTTGCGATTCAGGCGATCATCAACCCGCTGGTGAACTGGCTTTGGATCGGCGGGATCGCCCTGGGCCTCGGCGGGATCGTCTGTATGCTGCCGCGGTTTGGTGGCGCTGTGGCGCCGGCCGAGGTGGCTGTTGAAGGCGGACAAGTCGCCGCGCGGGCGGTTTCAGCTCGTGTCGCTTCAGGAACAGCGAAGACTAAGAACTGATACTTGATGACATGGAGATTGCGATATGAAGAAAGTCTGGACAGCCATTGCGTGTCTTGGATTCCTGGCCGGCAGCGCCTGGACTGTCGCGGCCGATCAGCCGGCCATGCCGCCGGGACATCCGGTCGTTTCGGGCGCGGCTGGCAAGGGCGGCGATGCGAAGCCGGCCATGCCGGCCGGCCATCCAGATGTTTCGCAGATGCCCAAGGCTGGCGGCGGGGGGGAACTCCCGGCCGGACATCCCAAGATGCCTGACGCCCAAGGCCAGGGGGCGCTTCCGGCCGGCCATCCGAGCATGGAAAACCTTCGCGCCGCGGCGACGCCGACCGGCCCGGGCACGCTGCTAATCCGCGCGGTGCAGGGCACCAAGGGCGGGCCGGCCATCACCGGTGATGCGGTGGTCGTGGAACTGTACGGCGAGGACAGCAAGATCCTCAAGACCGTCCAGGTGAAGCTCGATGCCAAGGGCGAGGCTTCGCTGGAGATTCCCCTGGATGTCATCTGTCAGCCGGTGGTGCGCATCACCCACGGTGGAGTGGTATACGAAGGTATCGGCAAGGTGATGGATCGCACCCATGCAAGCCAGCAGGTTGAGATGACCCTCGCCGAGACGACCGACAAGCAGCCCGCGTGGGAAGTAAAGATGCGCCATGTGCTGGTGCATGTGGCACCCCAAGGCCTGCACGTGATGGAGATGCTTTCGATCGTGAGTCCCGGCGATCAGACATGGATCGGCACCGAAGCCGCCGGCAAGCGGACGACGGTGTCGGTGCAGCTCCCCAGCGGTGCGCGAGACCTCAATACCGCGGGCGTGCCCGAAGGTGCCTTGGAGATTCGCGACGGCAAGCTGGTCAGCACAATGCCCCTGATGCCCGGTGCGACTGAGTTCCAGTTGGAGTACGTTGTGCCATCGACCGATGGCAAGGCGGACCTTACCATTACCGCGCCGGCCCCGGTGACGCAGATGTACGTGTTTGTCCCCGATGACGGTTCGACCGTCACGACGGCCGCCCTGGACTCCATGGGCGTCCGCAAGACCGGCGAAGGCAGCAAGCGCGCCTACAAGGCATCGAATCTGAAGGCGGGCCAGGAGGCCAAGCTGAAGTTCAGCGGGCTCAAAGTCCCGGCCGCCGCCGAGCTGGCGAAAAAGTCCGATGTCGGTTCGTCGCATCTGCCGCAGATTGCCGCGGGTGTGGGCGGCGGGTTGGTGCTGCTGGGCGGGGTGACGGCCCTGCTGGTCCGCAGCGGCAGGAAGGGCGCCGGCCAGGCTTGAGCGCGGAGCGATATGGATGACGGTCACCGAGACTCCAACAGCAGTCACGATCCGAACCAGCGCCCCAGCGGCGATCCGCGCCTGCGGTCTATGCAAGTCGATGGACGACCGCCCGGTGCTGTGCAACATAGCACTGGAGATTCCGGCAGGTGCATTCGTGGCCCTGCTCGGGGCCAACGGTGCCGGTAAGAGTACGCTTCTGAAGATATTGGCGACCCTCAACTGGGCGGACGCCGGCGACCTGCAACTCTTCGGCCGAAGCGCCAGAGAAGACCCCGGCGACCACCGCGCCCGCATCGGCCTGATCGGACATCAGCCGATGCTGTATCGCGACCTGTCGGCACGCGAAAATCTCGAACTGTTCGGAAAGCTCTATGGTCTGCCCAATGTCGCCCAGCGAGCGGCCGAGCTACTGGAGACCGTCGGTCTGACGCAACGATCTGCCGACCCGGTGAAGGCCTTCAGCCGCGGCATGATGCAGCGGGTCGCGATCGCCCGAGCCCTGATGCACGATCCCGACCTGATCCTCGCCGACGAGCCGTTCTCGGGTCTGGACAATCCTTCCAGCCAGACGATGGAGCGCATGCTGGGCATGCTGCACCGCGATGGCCGGACCATTGTGCTGGTCAATCACGACATCGAGCAGAGCCTTCGCCTGGCGCAGCGCGTGGTGGTGCTGCACCAGGGACGCGTCGTGATGGACCAGCCCACGGGCAGCGTGACAGCGCCAGCCGTGCTGGCGGAGGTGTGCCGATGAGCCGCTTCCACGCCACCGGTATCAGCGGTCTGCGGCAGGTTTCCCTGCTGGTCGGCAAGGATCTGCGGATCGAAGCCCGCAGCCGCCAGACCATCGGCCTGGTGGTCGTGCTCGGACTGCTCATCGTCGTGGTCCTGGGCCTTGGCCTTGGCGCGACCAACGAAAACGCTGCAGGTTTCGGCGCTACCGCGGTACTCTGGGTGGCGTACCTGTTCAGCGGTGTGCTGTGTTTTGAAAAGACGATGGCCGTGGAACGCAACGACGGCGCCTTGGCTGGCCTGCTCATGGCCCCAATCGATCATGGGTTGATCTACATCAGTAAGCTAATCAGCAACCTGGTGCTCATGCTCGCGGTGGCGGCCGTCGTGACGCCTGCCGGCATCCTCTTTTTTGCCTTCGACCTGTCGGCCGCCCCTGGCACGTTTGCCGCGATCATGGGGCTCAGCATCCTCGGCTTCGCGGCCATCGGGACGCTCTTCGCCGCCATGGTCAGCTCCACCCGCCTGCAGGGCGGCTTGCTGGCGATGATGGTCTTTCCGGTGGCCTTGCCGCTGGTGATCGCGTCAACCCAGTTGTTGCTGCACGCGTTTCCTCCTGGTCCTGTGGATGCCATCACTAAGGGCGAGTTGCCCGGCCTTGAGGGGATGGGGGTCCTGGTGGCGTTTGACGTGATCTTCCTGACCGCCAGTTGGCTGATGTTTGAATTTGTCCTCGAGCCCTAGAGAGTTCCTATGCCGGAAAATCGAAAGAGTCTCTGGTACGCCTGGTGGATCGCTACCGCGATCCTGTGGCTGGGCGGCCTCGTGCTGGTCCTGGCGTACACCCCTGTGGAAGCGACCATGGGCCCTGTGCAGAAGCTGTTCTATCTGCACATGCCCTCGGCCATCAGCACATTCCTGGCGAGCCTGGTCTGCTTCGTCGGCAGCATCGGCTACCTGAGCCAGCGGCAGAGCAGGTGGGATGACCTGGCCGCCGCCGGCGCCAAGGTCTCGGTCCTCTTCTGCACGATCGTCCTGGCCACCGGCATGATCTGGGGCCACACAGCGTGGGGCCATTGGTGGACCTGGAGCCCGCGTCTCACCTTCAGCCTCGTCCTCTGGCTCTTGTACGTGGTGTATCTGATGGTGCGCAGCTCGATCGAATCCGGCCAGCGCCGAGCCATCATCTCCGCCGTCTACGGTGTCATCGCGTTCCTGGATGTCCCGCTGGTCTACCTCTCGGTCCGCATGATGCCGGACATCCATCCTGTCTCGGTAGCGATGGCCCCCGAGATGAAACTCACGCTGGCACTCTGCTTCGTGCCTGTGCTCATGCTGGCGGGCGGACTTGTAGTGCGAAGCTTCACCCGCAGCCAGACCTGGCGCATGGAGCGAGAACTACGCGGCTCCCCCATCGAGCCAGTCGTCCGATAGTCTGACTATCTGCGGGTTGTCGTATCGGCTTCAGCGACACGGCCCGTCCCGGCGCGCGGGGAGGGCAATCGTCGTGGATACTCACCCGGCGTGATCTCCACCAACCGCTGGAGGCGTATGGACGGGTGAAACTCATCTGTGAACCCGCGGATTGCTCCGCGATCTGCCGGAGTTTCAGATATGTCGGATCGCTGTGGGGGGATTGGGGCGCAGCCTGCCCAGGCGGCCTCCTCCCACCCGATTAGAGCGGACTTGGCGATTGCCCACCAGCGGATTACTGTTCACCCCGTGCAACCGCTCTCCGAGTACAGCATCCCCGGCCTCGCCGCCACTCTCAGCCAGTGGGGCTTCAAGCCCTCGCATGCCAAGCGGCTGCTCCGCTGCTATTTCGATCACAATGGCGAGCTGCCGCTCGAGGGGTTGGATCTGCCCAAACCGCTTCGCGAGCGCCTGGCGGCCGAGCTGTGTCTGATGCAGACCCGTGTCTCGCAGCGTCAGGCGTCGGCCGACGGCACCGTCAAATTGCTCATCCAGGCCGCCGATGGGCAGACGGTCGAGTCGGTGGTCATGCCCGACTACCGCGAGGATCGCGTCGCCGGATGCCTCTCGACCCAGGTTGGCTGCGCGATGGGCTGCGACTTCTGCGCCACCACCCGCGCCGGCTTTCAGCGGAACCTCACATCCGGTGAGATCGTCGAACAGTTTCTCCACCTGCGGCGTGAGGCCGCCGAGGCCAGGCGCCGCCTGCGAACCGTCGTGTTCATGGGCATGGGCGAACCCATGCTCAACCTGGACAACGTCCTGGAGGCAGTCCAGCGCATGGCCTGCGACGAACTGGGCGCCATCGGCTGGCGACAGATCACCGTATCCACCGTGGGCCTCGTGCCCGGCATTGACCGCATGGCCGCGGCCAATCTCAACATCCACCTCGCGATCTCGCTGCACGCGCCCGACGATGTCACGCGAGCGGGGCTGCTCCCGATGGCTAAGCACTATCCGATCACCCAGGTCATGGCGGCCGCCGACCGATATCAGGCAGCCATCGGCCGGCCGGTCACGCTGCAGTATTGCCTGCTCGCTGGGATCAATGATTCCCTGGCGCAGGCCGACCAACTCGCGACGCTCCTGGACAATAGGCGCATGCACCTGAACGTCCTGCTGTACAACCCCACCGGGCCGGGGCCTTCTGGCACCGAGTATCAGCGACCGGACGACCCCACCATCGACGCCTTTGTCGCCCGCCTCCACGAGCGGAAAGTGGTGGCCCACATCCGCCGGTCCCGCGGCCGGGATATCGCCGCCGCCTGCGGTCAACTCAAAGCGCGCAGCTCCAAATGAATAAGCGGGCTTCCCCGCTTCCGGTACGATAGAATGAGATGCACCGGAGGCATGATGGCAGTGGATACATCGAAGGCGGATCGCCGAGTCCTGCATTTTGAGCACCTTGATCAGGTGCTCGCTGAGGTCGATCGGCTGGCGGTGGCCGAGCGGGGCGGCACGCTGGTACACACCGGCAACTGGACCTTGGGGCAGACGCTGGGCCACCTGGCCTACTGGACCAATGCCGCTTTCACCGGACTGCCACTGAACTTGCCCTGGTTTATCCGGATCGCCGTTCGTCTCTCCAAACACAAATATCTCCGCGGGCCGTTGCCGGCCGGTGTGAAGATCCCTCGCGTCCAAGGCGGGACTCTGGGGATCGATTCCCTGCCCCTGGAAGAGGGGCTGAGGCGATATGGTCAGGCCCTCGAACACCTCGGCGAGCAGTGCCCGCAGCAGCCCAATATCCTTTTCGGTAAACTGACCCATCCACAGTGGATTGCCCTGAATCTGCGGCACGCCGAATTGCACCTGGGCTTCATGGATATCCGCTGAAACTACCCGCAGAGCACGGCGCGGCCACTGGCCGGGCTCGCGGTCTCCTGTTCACGCTGAGGATTTGCGTCGCCTGCTGCTGGTGGTTAAGATACTGTTAGGATGACGCAAGATCTCTCCAACAAGCTTCAGATCCTCGCCGACGCGGCCAAGTACGATGTCTCCTGCGCCTCCAGCGGGTCCGATCGCTCCGCCACCAAAGGCGGCCTGGGCGCAACCAAAGCCTGCGGAGTCTGTCACAGTTGGACCCCCGACGGCCGGTGCGTCTCGCTGCTGAAGATGCTGCTGACCAACTGCTGCATCTTCGACTGCCAATACTGCGTCAATCGCCGCTCCAGCGACATCCCGCGCACGCGGTTCGAGCCGCACGAAGTCGTCTATCTGACGATGGAGTTCTACCGCCGCAACTACATCGAGGGCCTCTTCCTCTCCTCCGGCATTTACCGCAATCCCGACTTTACGATGGAGCAGATCGTCCAGGTCGCCCGAGACCTCCGCGCCGGCGGCTTCGGCGGATACATCCATCTCAAGGCCGTCCCCGGGGCATCCGCCGAACTGATCGCCCAGGCCGGCCAATACGCCGACCGCCTCTCGGCCAACATCGAGCTGCCCACCCAGCAGGACCTGGCGCAGCTTGCCCCGCAGAAGAGCCAGGCCGTCATTCAATATGCCATGGGCCAGATCGCCCAGCGGGTCTCGGCGTCGGCCCAAGCCTCGGCAAACCGCACCCGCGCCAGCTCGCTTCGCCCCGTCGCCGCCCGCCCGCCGCGATTCGCCCCCGCGGGGCAATCCACGCAGATGGTCGTCGGTGCCACCCCATCCACCGACCAGACCATCCTTGGCACTGCCTCGTCGCTCTATCACAAATACTCATTGAAACGTGTCTACTATTCCGCCTACAGCCCCGTCCCAAAGGCCGCCAGTTTCCTCCCGGCCGCCGCTCCGCCGCTGGTCCGCGAACATCGCCTCTACCAGGCCGACTGGCTCATGCGGTACTACCAGTTCGATGTCACCGAACTCACCACCGCCGCCGACCCGAATCTCGATCTCGAGATCGACCCGAAGATGGCATGGGCCCTGCGCAATCGCGCTTACTTCCCCGTCGACGTCAACAAGGCTCCGCGTGAGAAACTGCTCCGCATCCCCGGTGTCGGCGTCCGCAGCGTCGATCGCCTGCTCCGCATCCGCCGGTTCCACAGCGTCACGCTGGCGGACCTGGCCAAGCTCCGCATCTCGCTCAAAAAGGTTCGGCCGTTTGTCGTTACCGCCGACCATAACCCCGATGCCCTCCTGATCGACCGCGACGATCTCCGCCAGCGCGTGGTCCGACCCTATCAGCAACTGGAACTCTTCTCGGCCAATGCCTCGGCCATCAGCGGTGAGGTGTAGCGTGCGCACCGTCACCGTCGGCCACGAGTTTGACAGTTGGCGATTGGCCGCCCGCGCCCTGCTACGCGACCATTGTCTGCCCGAAGGCGTCTTCTGGCAGACCCAAGACTCTTCGCCGCTCCTGTTCGGCAGCGACGATACCGCCTGCGCAACCGGCGCTGATGCCGATCCAGCCTCGACCCGCGTGCCCGCGGCATTTCCCGTGCCCAAAGAGTTCGTAGACCTCGCCCGCGAAATCTGTCGGCACCGCGATCCCGATCGCCTGTCCCTCCTCTATCGCGTGCTCTATCGTCTGACGCACGGCGAGAAGGACCTGCTCAACATCGAGGTCGATGATGATGTCCGCCGGATGGTGATCATGGATCGCCAGGTCGGCGCCGATCGTCACCGCATGCTCGGCTTCCTCCGCCTCGAAAAGCTCGCCGACCCGCAGGGCGAATTCTACTTCGCGTGGTATCGCCCCGATCATCGGGTCCTGCCCACCGTCGCCCCTGAATTCGTCCGCCGGCTTCGCGAGATGCGCTGGTCAATTCTCACGCCCGACCAGTGCGCCCACTGGGACAGGCGTCGCCTCACCTATTCACCTGGCGTGCAGAATCGGCCCAGCACCACCGACCAGGTCGTCAGCCTCTGGAAGATCTACTACGCCGCCACCTACAACCCGCAGCGCGCCAACCCCAAGGCCTTCCGCCGCTTCGTCCCCACGCGCTTCCTCAAGAACCTTCCCGAGGCGCAGGCCGATCTCCCCCGTTAACACCTAACCCTCCTCGGTGGGGGACGGTTAGGCAGGGGGTTGTCCCACTCCACAGGAGCGTGGAGCACTTCTGCAAACTCGGTTATGCTTTCGCGCGTAGGAGTTATATGAGCATTATCGGACAGTCTCAGGTTCCCAGCGGCTACCAGGCTCCCCCCTTTGCCCCGCGCCAGTTGCGGGCCGCAGCCACCGTCCGCCCGTCGATCGACATCAAGCATCTGCCCAAGGATGCAACGTTCCTTCGCATTCTGGACATGAACTATGTCCACCTCAAGACCACCGACGGCGGCGACCTCTATGTCACCCAATACGGCCTGCCGTTCCTGAGCCATCTCATGCCTGAGAACTGGTACGAGGATCAGTGGTTTAAGGCCCATCGCGAGCGACTCGCCGGCACCAGCACCGTCTATAAGGTCCCCACCCGCCCGGTCGTCGGGGCTCTGCACAAGAGCATCGACATCGTCGTGAAATGGTCTCGCGTCGGCCAGGATGTGCCGCTGGACACCTTCACGCTCAACAAGGTCGTCAACGCCGAATTCAACACCCCCTTCGAGGAATTCTCGCTCGTCGAGCAGCTTCGCGAAGGTGTCTACGGCCCGCCCGAGCTGAACATCCCCATGCAGAAGCCCATGGCGATTTACGCGCCACCCGAACAGATGCAGCTATGGCAGACCGGCCGATCCAAGGAAAAAATCGTCAGCCGTGTCGCGCGCCATCCCGGCATCGAGATCGACATCCTCCGCTCCTACATCCTGCTCTATCAGTGGCTGCGCGGCTGGAACATCATTGAGGCGCTTGCGATGTCCCAGATGCCGCGCGAGGATCAGGAGAAGAAGGCCTGGGAACTCACCCACGCCGGCATCCGCGAACTGGACCTCAAGGGCTACATGGTCGCCGACAACAAGCCCACGCACTTCATCGTCCGCATGGATGGCCCCGACATGCAGCGCCGCCGCGATGGCCAGGTGCTCTACGGAATGATCGACTACGAACTGCTCGCCCGCACCCCCGAGCACGATGAGGCCGTCACAAAACGCCAGCGATCGAAATACCTCAAGCTCCAGAAGGAACGCCTCCTCGAGCCCGTGGGCTACGAGTGGCCGCTGAATCAGCGCCCCGCCGAGGTGCTGGGCGTTCCCTATATCTGGGGCCGATCCGAAAGCACCGGCGGAACCCTCTGGGTCGTCGGCCGCAATCCCGAACTGTTCAACTACTTCCTCCCCGAAAAGTGGAGATATAAACAGGTCCGCCTGTCCGAGCGTCGCCAGACCTATTACACCCAGACCAAGGATCGCATCCATCTCGTCTGGGAAGTCTCTCGCGTCGGCGAACTGCCCACCGAGGAGATGGCGACCGGCGATCGCTTCGACGAACTGATGCGCCAGGGCTTCAACTCCCCGTTCGAGGAAGTCGCCATCGCCCTGGAACTCAAAGCCAAGGGCCTCCGCACCACCTACCCCCGCGCGATCTACATGACCGGCCAGGAGGTCCTGCTCCCCAGTTGCGTCATCGACGAACGCCGCTACGACCGCGTCAGCGACCTCAGCCCCGACGGCCAGAAGGTTCTGCGCCTCGACCGTGACTACATCCTCATCTGGGGCTACTGGCGCGGCCTCGAAGACACCGAGGCCCCCGTCGACAATCTCTACTGGTCCCCCATCGACGCCAACCGCGCCGCCGCCAAGGGTCTGATCTCCGATGTCACGCTGGTTGAAATCCTCGAGCGTCAGCGTGAACGCCTCCGGGGTGCGGGCTTCGAGGACATGACCCTCAACGGCAACCACGTCCTGCTCTCCTACATCCCTCAGGGTGCCATCAAACGCGCCGAGGATGGCTTCTTCGAAGTCCGCCAGTGCAACTTCGAAACCATGCGGAGAATCGTGACCCCCGCCGTATCACCCGGCCAATGATCCAGCCGCCGCGCGGTCGCCCAGTGATCGCGCCGGGGTCATCGCTGCCTCGCCCCCGCCGCCACTTTGGAGTGCGGTGGCATGCCACCGCGTGGACGAGGCGGCATGCCGCCGGGAGGACCACCCCAACTCTCAATCCGCCAGAAAGAAATCAAACAGGGCGAAGAAATCAAAGAGGGCGCGATTCGGGTTGCCGTGCCTCCGCAGCTCCTTAATCTGTGAAAATCTGGTGCGAATCGAGGCGTACTCGCCGGGTGGATAACTCTTCTTCTTCGCGTCGGACGCCAGAAGGGGGACATCCTAGTGTACTGCGTCGCACTGATGCCAACTTAAAATCGGGGTGCCATGGCCAGATCGGTACTCCGAGATGGCCATGATGTCGGCCCCATGCTCATTCCGGAGTACCGGCCTGAGCATGCCACCCATGTTGATGGACTTCGGCCGCAGCACACTAGCTTAATGACAGCGACGCATGTCCGCTGCTGGCGCGAGCATCGAGGCAATACCGGCCATGGGCATCTTTATCAGGGGCGGTTCAAGAGCTTCATGATTCAGAAAGACCACCACTTTTTGACCGTCATGCGTTACGTAGGCCAACCCTCTGCGGGCCGGGATGGTTCAACAGGCAGAGTCCTGGCCTTGGTCCAGTCTGGGCGGGGCGGCCGGGCGCGACCAGACCAGGCTGCAACTGGCGAACTGGCCGGTCGACAGACCCAGAAATCCAGTTCGTAATTTCGTAGGGTGGGTACGTACTCGAACCCACCTTTTTGTATAGGCGACGCCGCTAAAGGTGGCTCGGAGCGTACCGACCCACCCTACAGACTGGGTTTGTCGCCGGCCTCTCCCGCCTCGACACCCTCGGCGGCCCACTTGGCGAACGCATCTTCCGCATCGCAATCAACCCCGCCGACGGCGACGTCTGGTGTCCGCACGCGCACCGGACAGTAATTTCGTAGGGTGGGTACGTACCCGAACCCACCTTTTGTATAGGCGACGCTGCTAAAGGTGGGTCGGAGCGTACCGACCCACCCTACAGACTGACTCTCTGTTGAACAGACCGCGACCAGTTAACGGCCCCGTCCACACCGGGACCATCGGCGATTTCGAACCTAAGAGCGGATGGCCGCGTTTTCTTCTTTCTTCTTTGCTTTCGCTTCGGATTGACGCAGTTTGTAGCCCGCAAGTCGTCCCTGCGCCTCAGCCGCCGAAAAAAGCGGTCGGAGCACGACGCAAGGCTCATGCAAGAGGGATGCGTCGTCAGAAAGCTTGGCATGCAGAATGGCGGCCCCTGCCAGCGAGAACGCAGAATCGCTCGTGATGCGTGTTGGGTTCTCCTTGCTCTGCATGACTTGGCGGAAGGCCGCGATGGCTAATGCCGCATCGCCCGAGTGCGAAGGAGGGTATGCCTTCTCAGAACCGCTCACGAACGCTTCCCAGATGAACAGCGGCGATGAGTCCTCGACGAAGTCCGTCCACCGGGTCGACGGCTCGGAAAAGGTGACATCCCACATTAGCGGGGGAAAGGGAAAGAAAAGAGGATCGCGCCAAGTAAGCTCGCGAAAGGAGAATGCGATATGAACTGACATATCACTGAAACTTTTCATTGCAAACCCTGTGGGTGAGAGACCCACCCGATAGAGCGTAGCCGCGCAATCGGAAGCGAG
>JBBQTU010000088.1:0-15114 GCA_038213005.1 Tepidisphaerales bacterium
GCCGTGGCAGCACCCGCAGAGGCTCCAGCGGCGGTCCAAGCGTAGAGGAAAACGGAGGCCGGACGTTCCGGCTGCCCGCGTGTGTTGCTCCTGTCTCGCTGCGCTCGACAGGAGCAACACACGCGGAAGAAAGAAGCACCAAGGTCACGCGGGATTCTAATTGTCGCTGACGCCTAATTATAATTGTCGCTTGACAGCAACTCGGCCGGTCAGGCCTACTTCTGGGACAACGGCAAGCACACAACCAACCTCGCCTCCATCAACCTCACGAAACTCGCGGCTCTGCCGATTCCATTACCACCGTTGGCCGAACAACGGAAGATCGTCGCCGAGATCGAGAAGCAGTTCACGCGGCTGGATGCGGGGGTGGCGGCGTTGAAGCGGGTGCAGGCGAACCTCAAACGCTACCGGGCGGCCGTCCTCAAAGCCGCCTGCGAAGGCAGGCTTGTGCCGACCGCAGCCGAACTCGCGCGGGAAAAAGGCCGAATCTACGAAACCGGCGAACAACTCCTCGCCCGTACCCTCGACGAACGGCGGAGCAAATGGCAGGGACGGGGGAAGTACAAGGAACCCCTCACAACCAAGCCCCTCGTCGGAGCTCACTTGCCGGAGGGCTGGGCGTGGACCGGGTTCGAGCAGCTAACGGATGGAACCAAACATGCAATCAAAGCCGGTCCGTTTGGAAGTTCGCTCAAGAAGTCTGCTTATGCGCCGACTGGCTTCAAAATCTACGGGCAGGAACAGGTAATTCGTGGCGATCCCTACTTCGGTGACTACTTCATCCCTCGCGAGTTGTTTGAACAGCTTCGAAGCTGCGAGGTAAAACCCGGTGACGTTCTTATCAGTCTGGTCGGAACGACCGGGAAGGTCTTGATTCTTCCGGATGACTGCGCTCCGGGTATCATCAATCCCCGCCTCTTGAAATTGAGCCTGAATCGTTCCGGAGTGAGGTCAACGTTCGTCAAGATTCTCATGGAGTCGGCATCGACGCGGGCATTCTTTAAGTTGGCCGCTCATGGCGGAACGATGGAGATTCTTAACCTCGGTATCCTGAAGACACTGCCTGTCGCGTTGCCCCCGTTGTCCGAGCAAATCCGCATCGTCGCGGAGGTCGAGCGGCGGCTGTCTGTGGTGGAGGAACTGCAGGCGGTGGCAACAGCGGACCTGCAGCGGGCTACCCGCTTGAGGCAGGCGATCCTGCAGCGAGCATTCTCGGGGGCACTCGTGGCGTAAACAGATAGTCCCACTTATTGTGGCGGGCCGCCGCTTGTACCCTTTATGTTGTGTGTGGAAATAGACGAGTTGCTTGACATGTAACCGGAAGATGCTGAGCATGCTTGGAATTGGCACTGTTCTTTGAGGATTTCAGAAATTGCTTGACGTGTGGTTTAGTTATACCTAAACTCTTATGGATGATCCGACGGACAACATTGTCGTTGTGGCAACCGGGAACTGGGGCCGCGTTGAATACGCCGTCCGCCCTGACGGTGCTGTGCCAGCGAGATTGTTTGTTCACTCGCTGACCGATAGCGATGCTGCCAAGGTCCATGCCTTGCTCAAGGTGATGGCGGATCATGGAAGAATTATCAATAGAGAAAAGTTCAGGCAGGTTGAAGGCGAACTTTTTGAGTTCAAAGCTCATCAGGTTCGTGTAAGTTGTTGGCGATTTGGCAACTGCTGGTATCTACTGGATGGTTTTGTAAAGAAGCAGGACAAGTGGAAGCCGGGCGAAGTGGCTCATGCGTTGAACCTGCTTGCGGAACATAAGCGGCATTTGCCCGGTTCGAAACGAAAGTGAGAGAATGATATGGCTCGCTCGGAGATCGAGAAATTCGTTGAAGATCAAAAGCGCATGCGCCTGTATCAACAGGAATATCTGATCATGCAGGTGACGGAGCGAATCTGTGATCTGATGGAACAAAATGGCGTGTCGCGCAGTGAATTGGCAACTAAGCTGGGGACCAGCAAGGGATATATCACCCAACTGCTGGATGGTCGCGCCAACATGACGCTGCGGACGCTCGCGGATGTCTGTGCGGTCTTGGGTGTGGCGATTGACGTTCAAACTCGGCAACTGCAGGCCACTGTTCGCCCCACAATGTCCATGGTTGAAACTGCTTCATGGCAACGCCCGACCAAGCGCATCACATACATCTCGGATGACCTTGATCTTCATGACTGTCGCGAGGTGAAAGTCGCATGAATAAGTCGCGAATACAGAAGACAGAGTCCAAGGCGGAACTGGCCTTAGTCGTCAGTGAAAGGGTGGATTTATCCTCGATACGATTGGCCGACTTTTCCGCACGTTGCCTGGCTGCCCTGGCACCGAATGACTTGCCTGAAGAGTTAAGGCTATCTACTGCCAGCAGTACGCAAGAACCCAGCGGCGATGCACCGTTGATCGTGATGACGAGAATGAGTCTGCATGTGGCAAAGGCAGGCGATTCGACCGAGACAGCGCCTATAACCATCGAGGCGACGTTTGAGCTGCGATACAATATTAAGAATACTGATGGTCTTAGCAAAGCACACTATGATGCCTTTGGCGAGTCAAATGCCATTTTCAACGTCTGGCCGTATTGGCGGGAATATGTGCAGTCGGCGACGATGAGGCTGGGGCTGCCAGGTCTCACATTGCCGCTGTTCCGGCTGAGGAAATCAACAGTCGAAGGGAAGTAGCCGGTCGGCTCAACTCGGCTAACGCAATGGAACCACCGCGATGATGGGCTCTCCCGTGAAGACTGCGCTGAGCAGTTGCTTTCCGGGGCGTTGGGAAAGCAATCGAGCGAAGCTGGTAAGTGGCGTAAAATAATAGAGTTAGGATTCGAGTTGTTTACCCGCTCCTAGGGAAATGAAATGTCCACCCCAAACGCTCTCGTCCAAAGGCTCTGGAACTACTGCAACATCCTTCGCGATGACGGCCTCTCCTATGGCGATTACGTCGAGCAGTTGACGTTTCTCCTGTTCCTCAAGATGGCCGATGAGCAGAGCAAGCCGCCCCTCAATGAGAAGTCGCCCGTCCCGGCCGGCTTCGGCTGGGACATCCTCGTCAAACTCGACGGCGACGACCTGGAGACCCATTACCGCCACACGCTGGAGGAACTCGGCAAGCGGCCAGGCATGCTCGGCGTCATTTTCAAGAAGGCCCAGAACAAGATCCAGGACCCGGCCAAGCTGCGCCGGCTTATCGCGGACCTGATTGACAAAGAGCAGTGGTCATCCCTGAGCGCGGACGTGAAGGGCGATGCCTACGAAGGCCTGCTCCAGAAGAACGCCGAAGACGTCAAAGGCGGGGCGGGGCAGTATTTCACCCCGCGTGCCCTCATCGCCGCCATGGTCCAGGCCATCGCCCCCCAGCCCGGTGAGACCATCTGCGACCCGGCCTGCGGGACGGGCGGGTTCCTCCTGGCCGCTCATGACTACATCGCCACGCACCACGCCCTGTCACGCTCGCAGAAGAGAACACTCAAGAGCGGCACCCTCTTTGGCGTGGAACTGGTCGACAGTGTCACTCGGCTGTGCATGATGAATCTGCTGCTGCATGGGATCGGCGATGAGAACGATACAGAGCTTCCCGTCATCACCAAAGATGCTCTGGCCGCCAAGCACGGCGAATATGAGATCGTCCTGGCCAATCCCCCCTTCGGCAAGAAAAGCAGCGTCACCGTCGTCAATGGCGATGGGGAGCAGAGCAAAGAGTCGCTGGTCATCAATCGCCAGGAATTCTGGGCCACCACCAGCAACAAGCAGCTCAATTTTCTCCAGCACATCTTCTCCATTCTCAAGCAGCACGGCCGGGCGGCCGTCGTCCTGCCCGATAATGTCCTCTTCGAAGGTGGCGCTGGCGAGACCATCCGCCGGGGACTGCTCAAGCAGGCGGACGTGCACACGCTCCTGCGCCTGCCCACTGGCATCTTCTATGCTCAGGGTGTGAAGGCCAATGTGCTGTTCTTTGACCGCAAACCCGCCCAGGAGAAGCCGTGGACGCAGAAGCTGTGGATCTATGACCTGCGGACGAACATGCACTTCACGCTCAAGGAGAAGACCCTCCAAGCCAGCGACCTTGATGACTTTGTGAAGTGCTACCACCCGGCCAACCGCCACGACCGCAAACCCACCGACTGCTTCAAACCCTTCACCTACGAGGACCTCACCAAGCGCGACAAGGTGAATCTGGATATCTTCTGGATGAAGGATGAGAGTTTGGAGGATTCGGCGAATCTGCCGGCGCCGGAGGTGATTGCGCAGGAGATTGCGGCTGATTTGGAAGCGGCGCTTGAGCAGTTTGCGACAATTGCGGAGGATTTGAAAGGGTGACGGGGAGACCGCGGTCACCGACCGCTGACGCTCTCTCAGTGTGAGGGGGCTGGGGCCGCTGAGCTTAGCCCCGCGGGCACGTTGCGTGCAACGTTCTTCTTGAGGGCAGGGAGACCAGCCAGCGTTGCCTCGATTGCCAGGCTGGGAGGCGGAGGGAGCGTTGTGGGTTTGGGACGAGGGATGGCCGACCGGAGGCGGACGGCCTACTGTTTGCGGCATTACGGGCGGGGATTGACAGGCAGGGCGAATCTCGACAGAATGCGGCGCTTCGAGACGGTGGCCATAGCTCAGTTGGTAGAGCACAAGGTTGTGGTCCTTGGGGTCGCGGGTTCAAATCCCGTTGGTCACCCTGTTAATCCGAGAAGACGAGAGACCGAGGCGGTCTCTCGTCTTCTGCGTTTTGGTTTCGTCGCCCGGCGGCCTGACGAATCTCCTGCCTTTCGCTACAATTGGAAGTCTTATGGCTGAATCATTTTATATCACGACGCCGATTTACTATCCCAATGGCGAACCGCATCTGGGGCATTGTTACTGCACGATCGTGACGGATGTGCTGGCGCGCTATCACCGGTTGGCGGGGGATCGGACGTGGCTGCTCACGGGGACGGATGAGCACGGGATCAAAATGGTGAAGACGGCGGCGGAGAAGGGGACGACGCCGGCGGAGCTGGCGGATAAGAATAGCGCGATCTTCCGCGAGTTCTGGGCGGAGCTGGGGATCAGCAACGATGACTACATCCGGACCAGCGAGCCGCGGCACAAGCTGGCGGTGCAGGAGATTATCCGGCGGATGGTTGCCAATGGCGATATATATCTAGGCGGGTATGAGGGGTGGTATGATGAGGGGCAGGAGGAGTTTGTCACCGAGACCGAGGCCAAGAGCCGCGAGTATAAGTCGGCGGTGAATGGGAAGCCGCTGGTGCGGTATAAGGAGCCGAGCTATTTCTTCAAGCTGAGCAAGTATGCCCCGCGGGTGCTTGCGTATATCGAGGCGAATCCGGAGTTTATTCGGCCGGAATCGAGGCGGAATGAGGTGCTGAGCAAGCTGAAGGGCGGGGTGGATGACCTGTCGATCAGCCGGGCGACGCTGAAGTGGGGGATTCCGCTGCCGCACGATCCGGAGCATGTGGTGTATGTGTGGATTGATGCGCTGAGCAACTACGTGACGGCGATGGGGTTCACGGCGACGGACCAGGGGAAATATGACGAGTTCTGGCCGGGCGTGCACATTATTGGCAAAGAGATTTTGTGGTTTCACGCGGTGTATTGGCCGGCGATGCTGATGAGCCTGGGGCAGCCGTTGCCCAAGGCGATTTTTGCGCATGGGTGGTGGACCAGCGGCGGCATGAAGATGAGTAAGACGCTGGGCAACGCGATTGACCTGGTGAAGATCCGGTCGGTGATCTCAACGTACAGCAACGATGCGTTCCGGTATTACATGGCGCGGGCGGCGACGTTCGGAGCCGATCTGGACTGGACGGATCAGGACTTCATGAAGGCGTTTAACGAACTGGCAAACGTGCTGGGGAACTGTCTGAACCGCACGCTGAAGATGGTGAACAAGTATCGGGATGGGCGGATTCCGCCGGCCGGGGCGGAGCTTTTGGATATTGACCGGGCGCTGGTGGATCGGACGCTGGCGACGCCGGGAGAGGTGGAGTCGGCTTACGCGCGGTTTGACCTGCAGGGGGCGGCGCTCTTGCCGATTGAACTGGCGAGGCAGACCAATGGCTATATCGATGCCACGGAGCCGTTCAAACTGGCGAAGGACCCGGAGAAAGCCGGGCGGCTGGATACGGTGCTGAACCTGTCGGCGCAGGCGATCTATCGGTCGCTGGTGCTGCTGCTGCCGATCCTGCCGGAGAAGGCGACGGCGGGGCTGAAGCAGTTGGGCGTGGAGGCGTCGGGTAAGACGCTGGCGGAACTGCTGGCGGGGCCGCTGGCTGTGGGGCATAAGCTGGGTGAAGGTCAGCCGCTGTTTCCGAAGGTGGAAGTGGTGAAGCCTTAACGCAGCGGGTTGCGCCATTTGAGCTTTGGGAAGCGGGCGAAGTCGGCGTCCGATGAGAAGAGTTCGCAGTTATGCTCGATGGCGAGTGCGGCGAGATGGGCGTCACTGACGAGGTTGGCAGTTGCCTGGCCGGCTTCGAGCATCTGGCGAAAGAGAGTCCAGTGGCGCGGGGTGGCTTCGAGTGTCTGGACATTAGGTCGCCCCAGCCAACTGCTCACGCGGTCGGCCGCCTGGCCGATCGTCAGGGGAGAACGGAAGACGCGATGGTTGGTTGAGATGCGCAGGAACGCGGAGAGTACAGGCCAGGGCAGGCGGACCGCGGGATGAGTGGAAAGCTGCTCATCCCACCACAGGACGGCCTTGGCATGTTGGGGCACATCGGTGTTTTCGGCGTATAGCAGGATGTTTGCGTCAACGAGAATCATCGAGCATCCTCGCCGTCGAGCCGTGAGAGCAGATCCTGCACGTTGTCGAGGGAGACTCCGGGCTGGAGCCCCATATGGTGCGGCCGCGTGCGGTAGGGTTTGAGGGCCGATGGCAGTTCGGCATCGTGCAGACCGGTACGGAGTGCACGATTTACGATTTCCTTGAAGGTGCGGCCCGTCTTGGCGGATAACGCCTTTGCTCGCTGGGCAACGTCGGTATCGAGAGTCAGCGTGGTGCGCATATAGGCATCATAGCACGGTAGGCCAACGCATCAAAGCATCAAATGAGACATCAAACGGGACTGGCGTGCGGTTGGCGGACTTGATTGGACGGGCGTGACGACAGACGGGCTTGATCAGACTGTCTTGATCAGACCTTTCCCCGAGGCGGCAGTTGCCCTATCGTATGGATACCAACGAGGCGCCGGAAGGACACCATGTTCGGTTTTGGAAAGCAAGAGGAAGTGGCCGGGCCGCGTGTGAGTACGCGGCTGTGTACAGATCGATTCGACGGGCGGTATCCCCATGTGGGGCTCTACGACTGCCGCGAGCGTAAGGTCTGGGTTTGCAAGCACTTAAACGGGCAGGCGATTCGGACCAGCCATGCGCGGCTGATCACGGGTTGCCAGAACGCCATCAGCACGGTCTGGAAGGACCGGTTTTTGTGTTTCTGGTTCTACACGCCTGGGAGCGGCGAGGGGCTGATTCTGGGGCAGAAGTTCGACTGGAGCGAGGCTCATATCCTGACGCGCATCGACCCGCTGTGGGACTATGACCGGCAGAAGCTGATTCCGCCCGAACAGGAGGATCACGCACAGGATAATCTGGAGCGCCAGTTCAAGCATGGGCAGCGTATTTTGGATTTTTTTGTCGCGTGTCAACTGAACTATCCCGTGAGCCTACACTTTGTCGGCCAGCGGACTGAAGATTCGTACTTCAGCTTCACGAGGCTGAGCCCGGAAGCGGCAAAAGGTGAAGCTACCCGTGCGCGGTAGGGGGCTGGAGAGAGGACGGTATTTCCTCCCCTGTGCCAGCATGCCTTTGTCGCTTATCCTTCGGTGGATGAGGTTGGGTGTGTTGGTAGAGGGATTCAATAACAACAGCGAAAGGCGTGTATGCCGGATTTCATGACTGCGACAGTGAGGACTTTTCAGGTGTTCCCCGATGTTCCCGAGGCACTGCAGCCACTGGTGGAACTGGCGGGGAACCTATGGTGGGTATGGCATCCGGATGCGGTGGACCTTTTCCGCCGCCTCGATCGCGACCTCTGGACAAAGATCTACCATAACCCCGTGAAGCTGCTGGGCGTTGTGGATCAGGCTAAACTGGCCGCGGCCGCCCGGGACGAGGGGTATCTGGCGCACATGCATCGCGTGCACGATGCGTTTCGGCTGCACATGGGAGCGCACGGCTGGTTCCATGCCAACTATGGTCAGAACAAGAACCTGCTGGTGGCGTATTTCTCGGCCGAGTTCGGTCTGCACGAGTCGTTGCCGATCTACTCCGGTGGGCTGGGCATCCTTGCGGGCGATCATCTGAAAAGCGCCAGTGAAATCGGGATGCCGCTGGTGGGTGTAGGTCTGCTCTATCGCAACGGCTATTTTCAGCAGTATCTCTCGCACGACGGGTGGCAGCAGGAGGCGTATCCGGAGCTGGATTTCTACAACCTCGCCGTTGAGCTGATGCGGAATACGGATGGCACGGAGGTGCACGTCCGCGTTGATTTCCCGGATCACGCGGTGTTCTGCAAGGTGTGGCGTGCGATGGTGGGGCGGATTCCGCTGTATCTGCTGGACACGAACCTGCCCGAGAACGCGCCCGAAGACCGTGAGATCACTGCCCGGCTTTATGGCGGCGGCACGGACATGCGCATCAAGCAGGAGATTATCCTGGGCATCGGCGGCGTGCGCATGCTCGAGGCAATGAATGTGCCGGCCACTGTGTTCCACATGAACGAGGGACATTCGGCGTTTCTGGCGCTGGAGCGCATCCGGATGATGCTGGAGAATTCGGCGCTGACGTTTGACGTCGTCCGGCAGCAGGTGATGGCGACCAACGTCTTTACCACGCATACGCCCGTGCCGGCGGGCATTGACACGTTTTCGCCCGAGGTGATGGTCAAGTTCTTCAGGCACTACTTCCCGCAGCTCAAGCTGGACGAGAAGAGTTTCCTGTCGCTGGGGCGCGAGGATGTTACCAACGAGCGTCAGGGGTTCTCGATGGCGGTGCTGGCGATTCGCCTGGCCGACAGCTACAACGGGGTCAGTCAGTTGCACGGCGAGGTGTCGCGTCGGATGTGGCATAATCTTTGGCCACAGGTTCCGCAGCAGGAGGTGCCGATCAGGCACATCACCAACGGGATCCATACTCGCACGTGGCTGTCGCCGGACCTGGTGTTTCTGCTGGATCGGTATCTGGGCGACAAGTGGATGACCGACCCGACCGACCAGAGCGTGTGGGAGAACGTGCAGCAGATTCCCGATGAGGAACTGTGGCGTGCCCATGAGCGTTGCCGCGAGCGGCTGGTGGGCTGGGTTCGCAGGACGCTGAAGGAGCAGTTGATCCGTCGGGGCGCCACCTATGAGGAGGTGGCGGCGGCGGATGAGGTGCTGGACCCCGAAGCGCTGACGATCGGGTTTGCCCGGCGGTTTGCCACGTACAAGCGTGGGGCGCTGATCCTGCGCGATCAGGATCGCCTGCGGCGACTGCTGGAAGACACCAAGCGGCCGATCCAGATCATCTTCGCCGGCAAGGCGCATCCGGCCGACCACGAGGGCAAGGAACTGATCAAGACGATCGTGAACTTCGCCCGCGATCCGAAGATCCGTCGCCGTATTGTCTTTATCGAGAACTACGACATGCAGGTGGCGCGGCATATGGTGCAGGGGGTAGATGTGTGGCTGAACACGCCACGCCGGCCGTACGAGGCGTCGGGCACCAGCGGGATGAAGGCCGCCGCCAATGGCGTGCTCAACTGCTCGGTGCTGGATGGCTGGTGGGTGGAGGGGTACAAGCCCGAGCTTGGCTGGGCGATCGGCCAGGGCGAGATCTATTCTGACCCCAATTATCAGGACACCATCGAGTCGGAGGCGTTGTACGACATCCTGGAGAAGCATGTGGTGCCGCTGTTCTACACTCGCGGGGCGGATCATGTCCCGCGCGACTGGATGATTCGGATGAAGAACTGCCTGCGCAAGCTGGCGCCGGTGTTTAACACCAATCGCATGGTGAAGGAATATGCGGAGAAGGCTTATCTGCCGGCCGGCTTGCGAGGCGGGCTGCTGGCTGCCGACGGGCTGTCCCGAGCCCGCAGCCTGTCTGTTGCCAAGGCGATGTATCACCAGAAGTGGGGCGGCATTCGCGTCGTGGGTGTGAACACCTCCGGCAACGGGCACTACAAGGTGGGCGAGGATGTGCAGGTCGAGACGCTGGTGGATCTGCCGGACCTTGATCCCAAGGAGTTGCGCGTGCAACTCTACGCTGGAGAGATCAACTCGACCGGCGAGATCGAAGCGGCGCAGGTGGTGCCGATGACGCACTCCAAGGCAATGGGCGGAAACAGGCACATGTTCGTCGGTGCGCTGGCCTGCCGCAGCAGCGGCCGGCAGGGCTTTGCCATTCGCGTGCTGCCGGGAAATCCAGACATGGCGACGCCGATTGAGTCCGGGCTGATCTACTGGAACTGAGGGAAATGGGGAATGCTGAATGCTGAATGCTGAATGCTGAATGCTGAATGCTGAATGCTGAATGCTGAATGCTGAATGCTAAATGCTAAATGCTGAATGATGGATGCTGGATGATGGATGCGGAATGGAATGGAAGGGCGGGCCGTGCAGCGTGAGTCTCTTATTTTAGCATTTAGCATTCAGCATTTAGCATTCTCCTTGGTCCTATGGAACATCTCACAATTCTCGATGTTCACGATCTCCGAAAGGAGTTTCCCGGCGTGCTAGCGCTGGATGGGGTGACGTTGTCGCTGCGGGGCGGCGAGGTTCACAGCTTTGTGGGCGAAAACGGCGCCGGCAAGAGCACGCTGATGAAGATCATCGCGGGCATCCATCTGCCGACGGCGGGGCGGCTTGTCTATCGTGGCCGGCCGGTGGTCTGGCGTCGCTGCGCTGAGGCGCAGGAGGCGGGCATCGCGATGATTCACCAGGAACTGAACCTGGTGGATGAACTGACGGTCGCCGATAACATCTTCCTGGGTCGGGAACGGATGGCGGGGGGATTCGTCAGTGTGAAGAAGTCGCGCCGCGAAGCGGCCGGGTTGCTGCGGCAACTGAATGCCGATGTCGATGCGGGTGCCCGCGTTGGCGACCTTTCGATTGCCCAACGACAACTTGTCGAGATCGCCAAGGCCCTGTCTTGCGATGCGTCGGTCCTGATCATGGACGAGCCGACGGCTGTGCTGTCGCAGCGCGATACGGCCGCCTTGTTTGCTGTCATTAGAGGCCTCCGCGCGCGGGGCGTCTGTATCCTCTACGTTTCGCATCTGCTGAGCGAGGTGCTGGCGATCAGCGACCGCGTGACGGTGATGCGGGACGGGCGGGTCGTCACGACGCTTGATGGCGAGAATCTAAAGGGCGTGAGCGAAAGGGACATCGCAACCCTGATGGTCGGGCGTCCGATGGCCGACCATTTTCCGCCGCGCGGCGTCTGCGAGGGTTCGCCATCCTTCGCGGTGCAGGATGTGTCCACTGACCTGCTGAAGGACATCAGCTTCGACGTGCGCCGGGGTGAGATATTCGGGCTGGCCGGCCTGATTGGCTCGGGTCGCACGGAACTGGCCGAGACGATCTTCGGCGTACGCACGGCCCATACGGGGTCGGTGTCGCTGGATGGTGGGCTGCTTTCGATCAAGCGGCCGGCCGACGCCATTGGGCAGGGGCTGGGTTATCTGTCGGAAGATCGCAAAGGCACTGGCCTGACGCTGCCGATGAGCGTGATCGAGAACACAACGCTGGTGTCGCTGGCTCGCTATTCGCGGGTGCTTATCAATCACCGACGCGAGGCGGCCGCCACGCAGGGCCACATCGATCGCCTGCAGATCAAGGTGGGAGATGCCGAGGAGGCGGTTGACCATCTTTCTGGCGGAAACCAGCAGAAGGTCGCCCTTGCCAAGTGGCTGGAGACTGAGCCCAGGGTGCTGATCGTGGATGAGCCGACTCGTGGCGTGGACATCGGCGCGAAAGAAGAGATATATCGGCTACTGAAGGACCTCGCCGCCCGCGGGACGTGTATCATCATGATCTCGTCTGAACTGAATGAGTTGCTGGGCATGTGCCACCGCATCGGCGTGATGCGGGCCGGGCGGTTGGTGGCGGTGGTAGACGGGGCTTCGGCGACCGAAGAGACTCTCATGCACCACGCGGCTGGTGTGCATGGAGAGAAAGTGTAGTAGATTGGATTGGCCAGGCAAACCTGATGGGCCGTCAATTGATGGGCCGTTAATCAACAATCAGTAGTCAATAGTCGCATCTCCTGCACCCGCTGCATATTATGTTCACGACTCAACGGACTATGACGGACTCGCGGAAGGAGCAATATCGTGGCGAAAGAGAAGAAACAGATCACACTGCCCCCTCGTTCACAGGTGAAGGTTGAAGACACGTGGAATCTCACCAGCCTTTGTCAGAACGACAAGGCATGGGAGAACACGTTTGTCCTGTGGGAGCGGCAGATTCCCACGTACGCGAAATTCAAGGGCAAGCTTGGCCGCAGCGCGAAGATGCTGGCGGACTGCCTGAACTTCGATCGCGACTTTGACCGACTGGGCGAGCGTCTGGGTAACTATGCCTATCTGCGCTGCGCGGAGGACCAGGCCGCGAGCGACAGCCAGCGTATGCGAGGCCGTTTCAGCATGGTCTCGTCCAAGGCCAGCGAGGCGGCCGCGTGGATCCGCCCGGAACTGCTGTCGATCCCCGCCGCGAAGCTCAAGAAACTGGTGGCCTCGCCGCTGCTGAAAGAATGGAAGCTCGCTATCGAGCGCATTGTGCGCTATCGGCCGCATACGCTCGACTCGGCGGGTGAGAAGATACTCGCCATGCAGGGGCCGATGAGCGAGGCATCCAACCAGGTTTTCCGCCAGCTTGATGATGCCGACCTGAAATGGGGGCAGGTCGAGAACGAGAAAGGTGAGATGGTGGAAGTGAGCCACTCAACGTTCTCTTCGCTTTTGCGTTCGCCGCGGCGCAGCGTGCGTCAGGCTGCCTTTGCCGAGTATTACCGGCAGTACGATGCTCACAAGAACACCATCGCGGCGGCCTACAACGCCAGTGTGCAGCGCGATGTTTATTACGCCAGGGTGCGGAACCATCCCAGTGCGCTGGAGGCATCGCTGTTCCAGGACAAGGTGCCCGTCAAGGTCTATGACAGCCTTGTCGCCTCGGTGCACCGCGGCCTGCCGGCTGTGCATCGATATCTCAAGCTGCGCAAGAAGCTGATGCGGATTCCCGATATTCACCACTATGACACCTACGTTCCGATCCTGTCGGACATCCAGAAGCACCACACGTGGGATCAGGCGGTCAAGACTGTGATCGACGCGGTGTCGCCGCTGGGCGATGAGTATTGCCGCACGCTGCAGGCGGGTCTGACTGCCCAGCGCTGGTGCGACCGCTATGCCAACCAGGGTAAGCAGTCCGGCGCGTTTTCAAGCGGAGGATATGACGGCAATCCCTTCATCCTCATGAACTATCGCCCGGAGGTGCTGGACCATGTCTTCACGCTGGCGCATGAGGCGGGGCACTCCATGCACTCCCATTTCTCGGCGAAGCACCAGCCTTATCAGTACTACAACTACACCATCTTCGTCGCCGAAGTCGCAAGCACGTTTAATGAACAGCTCCTGCTCCAGCATCTGTTATCCAAGGCAACTGACAAGCGAGAGCGGGCGTATCTGATCAATCACGCCATCGACGAGATCCGCGGAACGATCGTTCGCCAGACGATGTTCGCCGAGTTCGAGCGCGTGAGTCACGCCCTGGTGGAGAAGGGCGAGCCGCTGACCGTGGACGCCGTTCGCAAGAGCTACCGCAAGCTGCTGGAGACGTACTTCGGCGAGGACTTCACGATCGACAGCGAACTGGAACTGGAGTCGCTTCGCATCCCGCATTTCTATCGGGCGTTCTACGTCTACAAGTATGCCACCGGCCTCTCGGCCGCGATTGCCCTGAGCCAGCGGGTGCTCAAGGGTGGGGCGGGGGAACTGAAGGACTACCTGGGCTTCCTGCGGGGGGGCTGCTCGAAATACCCGCTGGATCTGCTCCGCGGCGCCGGCGTGGATATGGAGACGCCTCAACCGGTCAACGCGGCCATGAAGCGCCTTGGAGAACTCGTGAGCGAGCTTGAGGAACTGGTGTAACCTGGCAGAACCTTCAGATGCCAGGGCAATCGGGAGTAGCCCTTGTGTTCTGGTCGTATATCCGAAAAGCGACTACAAAGTCGCTTCTAGTTAGCCACGACTTTGTAGTCGTGATGCGAACACCTCCGACTTGCGCCACTGGCGATCGACCTGTTTCAGACGCCTCATTTTTCTCGCGTTTGGGCCGAAGACAAATAGGATAGCATCCATGCCTGAGATGACTCTTCACCGCATCGGTAATGCGCATCTGGGCCCAGTCTGGCGTTGGGACTGGCAGGAAGGTCTCAACGAAGGTCTCCGGCACGATCCGCATCAAGGCCAAAGACCTCTCGTCGCTGAAGCTTGACCTCGCCCCCGCGCCGGGTCGGCGATGATGAGGGCGGGCCAGCCAGGCCCGTCCCCCATTTGCTTGCGTCGTCGGGGATTTATTGCATCGGGCCTGCAGCGCCACTGAGGAAGCCTTCGAGTTTTCTCGCCCGGACCGGGTGCTGGAGCTTGCGCAGGGCCTTGGCCTCTACCTGGCGCACGCGTTCGCGGGTGACCTTGAAGATGTGCCCGACTTCCTCCAGCGTGTAGGTGTAGCCGTCACCGAGGCCGTAGCGCAGCTTGATGATTTCCCGCTCGCGGTAGGTTAGCGTCTTAAGGACTTGTTCGATCTTTTCCTTGAGCATTTCCTGGGCAGCACTCTCCACCGGGCTCTCGGCGTTTGCGTCCTCAATGAAGTCGCCGAAGTGGCTGTCGTCGGTCTCGCCGACCGGGCGGTCCAGCGAGATCGGATGGCGGCTGATCTTCAGGACCCGCTGGGCTTCGCCAACGGTCATCTTTGCCTTTTTGGCGATTTCGTCGATCGTGGGCTCGCGGCCCAGATCCTGCATCAGCGTCTTGCTGATGTTGCGCAGGCGGCTCATCGACTCGATCATGTGCACCGGGATGCGAATAGTGCGGGCATAGTCCGCAACGGCCCGGGTGATTGCCTGGCGAATCCACCAGGTGGCGTAGGT
>JBBQTU010000089.1:0-15076 GCA_038213005.1 Tepidisphaerales bacterium
TTCCGGGCACGCGATTTCTTAGCCCCAACGGGGCGGCATTCTTGAGCCCAGGGTAAGCGTACTCGCGCAGCCCTGGGTAAGAACCATTCACCCTCAATGAGCCCTGAAAGGGCGACACCTCGTTCAGCACCGTATTCGCTCTAACCACCCGCTGACGCGCAACTTGCATCTGCCCGACAAAACGGGCACGCCCCGACGCGACGACGGCAACGACGATTGCCCTGAATCCTTCGTGACTTCGTGGCTTCGTGGCTTCGTGCTAAATCGGAGTGGCCTCAAGCCCGGGCGCGCCAGCCCGCTCCACGTTTACTTCTTCGAGCTTGCCCATTTCCGCGTTTGTTTCGTATTTCGTACTTCGTATTTCGTGCTTCCCCGAACGTCCGGGGCCGGCATTGCGTTGTGGCCGCCTTGTTCCCATACTCTCTTGCCTTGGCCACGAGTGTCGGCCGGCAATGCGCTGCGGCCGTGGAGGGATTTACCGATGCAGGACATCAATATTGCAGTGGCGGGCCTCGGCGGCTTTGGCATCAACTACGTCAATGCCCTCCTCGACGCTGCGCCGCAGCACCATGCGAGGTTCGTCGCCGGCGTCGATCCGGCCCCCGAGCGGTGTGCCGCTCTGGCTGAGATCCAGCGGCGCGGCATCCCCGTCTACCCTTCGCTTGAGGCGATGCTGGCTGCACCGGACCGCGTGGATCTGGTGGCCCTGGCCTCGCCGCTGCAACTTCACTGTGAGCAGGTCATCCAATCGCTCGAAGCCGGCTGCCATGTGATCTGCGAGAAGCCGCTGGGCGCCTCGCCCGAGCAGGCACGCCAGATGATTCGCGCCCGCGACAAGGCAGCGAAACTTGTCGCGATCGGCTATCAGTGGTCCTTCGCCCCGGCCACCCAGCGACTCAAGCAGGACATCCTCGCCGGCCGCGTCGGGGCCCCACGCCGGCTGGCCACCCTCATCTGCTGGCCTCGCAACAGCCGCTATTACGGCCGGAACAACTGGGCCGGGAGGCTCCGGGACGATACCGGCCACCTGGTTCTGGACAGTCCGGTGAACAACGCCTGCGCCCATTTCCTGCACCACATGTTCTATCTCCTGGGTCCCGCGATGCAGAGCAGTGCCCAGCCTGCGTCCGTTCTGGCCGAGCTTTACCGCGCCAGTGCTATCGAGAACTACGACACGGCCGCCATCCGCAGCACCACCACGACCGGGGTCGAACTGCTCTTCCTGGCATCTCACGTGACGCAGCACAACCGCAACCCCGTCTGCCGTTTTGAGTTTGAGAACGCCACGATTCTCTACGGCGACCGGGCGGACGACCACCTGCGCGCGTACTTCGCGGGCGGTGAGGTCGAGGATTACGGCGCACTTCCAGGCGGGGAGAACATGGACAAGCTCTGGTCCACCGTCGACGCCATCCGCTGCCGCCAGGAGGTCCTTTGCGGCATCGAAGCCGCCAGTGCCCAGACCGCCTGCATGTACGCCGCTCAGCAGTCAGTGCCCGCGATCTCCGTATTCCCGCCAGAGGTTGTCTGCCGCGAGAATCAGGACGACAGCGACCGCTTCATCGTCGCCGGCCTGGATGACCTGCTGCAGCGGTGCTATACCGAGTTCAGAATGCCAGCCGAACTTGGCGCCCCCTGGGCGCACGCCGGCAGGATCGTCCAACCGGAAAAGATCGTCTGAGCAGTCGGTGCCCCGGCTGGATAGGCCCGCGTTCTACGGTTAAAGTCCCCCCATGCCTAAGCACACGCCGTTCTATGACTGGCACGTTTCGGTCGGCGCCAAGATGGTCGACTTCGCCGGCTGGGAGATGCCCATCCAATACAAGAAGGGCATCGTCCAGGAGCACATCCAGACCCGCGCCAGCGGATCCATCTTCGATGTCTCCCACATGGGCCGGCTCTATCTCACCGGGAAAGATGTGGCGGTGTTCCTCGACCGCGTCCTCACCCGCCGCATCGCCGACCTGCCGCCGGGTGAGTGCCGATACAGCCTGGTCTGCAATGCCGCTGGCGGGGTCCTCGATGATGTGATGGTCGGCCGCGAGCCGAAAAACTGGCTGGTCGTCTGCAACGCCTCCAACCGCGCCAAGATCGTTGCCCATTTCATCGCCCAGCGCCGGGCCCTGGACCTGGACTTCGACATCGCCGACCAGACCGAGAGCACCGCCATGGTCGCCATGCAGGGACCCAAGGTCATCGACAAGCTCGCAGGCATGCTGCCGCTGAAGCTCAAGGAGATGAAGCGGTGGGGCATCTCCAGCTCCAGCGTGATGCTCATCAAGTTCACCATCCTTCGCTCCGGCTACACCGGCGAAGATGGCGTCGAGATCATCCTGCCGGCACGCATGGCCGGCATGGCCATAAAAGTCCTCGGCGGAAAGCTCGATGATCCCAATGCCACGATCCAGCCGGCCGGCCTTGGCGCCAGAGACACCCTCCGCATCGAAGCCGCGCTGCCGCTGTACGGCCATGAACTGAGCGAAGAAATCGACCCCCTCTCGGCCGGCCTGGATTGGGCCGTGAACCTCGACAAGGACTTCATCGGTGCCGATGCCCTGCGCAAGCTGAAGCAAGAGGGCCTGAAGCGCAAACGGGTTGGCCTGGAACTCCAAGGCCGCCGCATCGCCCGTCAGGGCATGCTCGTGACCCAAAACGGCCAGCCCGTCGGCCAGATCACCAGCGGCACGCTCTCGCCAACGCTGGATAAGAGTATCGCCATGGCCTACGTAGACGCTGCGGCGGCGACCGATGGCGCAACGTTGGCGGTCGACCTCAAGAGCGAAAGCGTCCCGGCCAAAGTGGTGCCGATGCCGTTCTACAAGCGGAGCTGAGACGGCTTGGTCATGGCTCGCCTGACAACCGATGCTCATGTTCTCCGGCACCCGTCGCCTTCGTGAATGCATCAAAAGGACTGCGGTCATGAACGTCAAACCCCGCGGGGATTCGCTCATCTGCTTTGAGATATCAACGAATGCGTTGATGCTCCAAGTCCAGCAGCACGATCTCCGCGCCTTCGTGCAGTTGTACTGTCGCATGCTGCCGACCATCAAGCGGCAGGCGGCTTCCGAGGGTTGGCAAGACTCGGCCGCCGATGACATCGCACAGGAAGTCTTCCTCCGCGTATGGCAAAACCCCGATCGTTTCGACGGCCAGCGTTCGGCCAAGGCCTACTTGCTTGGCATTGCGCGCAACGTCACGCGCGAGATGCGCAAGGCGGGCGCCAAAACCATCCTGGCTGCGGACCAGTCTCTGCCCGATCCGCCCATTGAGAACGACCCGGCCGCCGCAATCGAACGAGCCGAGTTGTTACAGGCGCTGGCGGCCGCGCGGTCCGGGCTATCCGACGCCCAGCAACTCGCCCTGCGGCTGGTCTATGAGCAGAAGATGCGCCCACGCCACGTCGCCACTCAGCTTGGCTGCACCGAAGATGCCATCCGCTTACGTGTCAAGGCAGCCCGGCGCAAACTCCGTCAACTCTTGCGCGGCCGCCTGCAACTGTCAATGCCTGGCAGCGTATGCGGTTATGTCCGCAGAGTTCCTGCCGATACGAACGTGTCCGCCGCGCGACAAGACCCGATCCATTGGGTCGCACGTTGGGTGGCGGGCATGGCAGCGATGTCGCTGATCCTGTCGCTGCCACCTCGCGTTGACCATGTCCGAGAGTATCAGGTGCCACAAAAGGGCAGTTTGCCGCCGATCGCGCAGTCGTTATTCAGCGGCGAAGGCGCACCGAGTCCCCCGGCACAGGTTGAATTGCGGGATTAATATTCTCGATGTAACTACTTATATTGTCGTTGTTTATGAGCTATAACAATAAATTGCGCGAAAAATAAGAACTTTTTTAGACCCAAAATCGACTTGAAAGTCAATAGGTATATAGAAGATGTGGTTTTGGCCTTGGTGTTACTTCAAGAGCGACCGGTCGCAACGAACCGGCTTCCGCTCGCTGGCGAATGCGGAAGGGTTGGTACGACTCAAAAAGCGAAGAAGGAGAACTGCCATGAAACGTAAGGAACTGGTGCAGTGGGCACTGGCGGTGGTGCTGGCGCTGGCTGCGGTGGCGATACTGAAGTTTGGGCCGGGTATACAAGAAGCCCAAGCGAGTGAGGGCGGGCCAAGTATGCCTGCCAATGAGGAATGTCAATGACGGACTGGACCTGGAGCGGCAAGGGCACACGAGGGGAAGAATGGCAGCAACTCCAGGTTATCTAGAACTGACGATCCGCAGCGCTGGGGAACAATACCACCCCGCTCGCGGCCGTCGCCATCCCGACGCCGAACGGGCACTGCGGCCTGTGGTCATGGTCCTGCTCTCACTACTCGTCTCGCACACCGCGCTGGCTGCCGAGCCATCCTTTGTCACGCAACCCGGTGGATCGGTCATCGTAGGCGAAGAAATATTCGGCAACGAGGCCGCCGCCCGGAAGGTGGTCGAAGCGAGAACCTACGATCCCATGTCTTGCCCCGAAGACCGGCGCAATCGTGATAACGCCATTTCCCTTTACATCGAAGCCATTGCCCTGCAGCCCAATGCGCCCATCAACGCCGCTCTGGCCAACCGCATTGCACAAATGTATGCTTCGTATCTCGATCCCAAGACCGGCGTGGAGCCGGACCCAGCCAAAGCCGCCGAATGGTGGGAGCGAGCGGCCACAATGGCCGATCGCCGCAACCTGCTTTGGGCGCAATTGCAGATGGGACTGGCTAGCGCGCACGTCATGGACCGAGATCCCGTTCCAGCGATAGAAGCATGCAAACGCATCATCGCCATCAACCCGGAGGAACTGCAGTTGCCAGCGTGGAGGACGATGGGCAGCCCCAAGTTCTCGGCCGCCGATCAAGCAAGATGGAGACAAGACCAGTTGGAGCCGTTGCGTGCCCGAGGTGCGGAGATACGCCTGGAGGCTGTCGATCAACTGGCAATTGCCTGCAACAGGCTGGGACCGGAAGCCAAGGCAGCCATCTTGGACGACATCGCCAGCAAATACCATGGCACGCCGGTCGGCGATATGGCCCGCTCGCTTCGGCCCAAACTCGCGTCTCGCATTGAACTGCCCAATAATGCACTGCCCCATTCCGCCACGATGCCCGCAGCCCAGACCCAACCGGCCACTCGGCCCGTGGCTCAGCAGCTACCAGAGAGCGTGGCGGATCGCGGGTCGAAACGATGGACTTGGGGTGCCATTGCGGTCTGCCTGAGTGCCTTGGGCATATGGGCGATTATTTCTCTCAAGCGAAAATTCCAGAAGTAGGCGATCATTTCGTCATTGGCCACAGAACAAAAAAAACGAGAAAGGGTTACTATGCGGCGATTGTTCCTTGGATGTCTTATGCTTGTCGTAATGGCGGCCACGACCTGGGCGGCTTGGGAAGACGCCACTGCCCTGACCGTATCCATGACATCCCCTGCGAACGACACCCGCGTTTGGCTGGCAGGGTCAGATCACGCGGTTACATGCACTCCCAGCGATACTGACAAGTGCAGGAAGCAGGATGGCACCACTGACGCTTCGGTGGCCGATGACCTCACGATCTGGTGGGCCGGCCCGGGAACATGGAAGGACAACAAGCTCTTGGGGGCCAGCGTCACATACATTTGCACTGATACTGCAGGTGCCAACGCGCTGACCGTGTTCGCCGATGACAACAAGTCCGCCGACGCCCCGGCCGACGCGTCCGGCAATTCCTCCCTGTTTGAGGAAGCCAAGGTCAGCGATTCACATACCGTCAGCGTCATTGTGCCCGCGCTTAATACCGTAACTTACGGTGCGGGCAGTTCCACAATCAGCGACGTGCCGGTTCCGCAATATGATCGGGCGGCCAGTCGCAACGGGGCCGCCACCTTCGTTCGCAACACGAGTCCGAGCTGCGTCGCCTATAGTACGTTCTGGCATGGCACAAGTTTGACTGACGCTTCGTCAGTCAGTGTCTATGGGGTAACGTCTGGAGACGACATGAGCCTCTGGGCAGTCACCACGGGCAGTTTTGGCACAACGTGGCCATCGAGCAATCTCACTCACAGCGGTGGCCCACTCAATGACCACGTGAAGAAGATCACGTATTCAACTGCCTGGAAATACAAGGTAGCCACGGGCTCAGATACATGGATCGACACGACAACTCAATCAGGCTGCGTCGCCTATCTAACGTTTGCCACTCCCGTCCAGGTAGAAACAAAGGATGTATTTGAATACAGTTGCAGATATTGCGACGGCCGCAATACAACAAAAACTGATGTGTGCTGGGACGTACTGAACGGAATGGCCAATGAGTATACATATGCGGGGGGCAATTGTGCCGCACTCGCCTCCAATTTCGGCAGACTGGTAGGCGTTCAGGGCGTGGCATCCTCGCAGGAGCAGTGGTATGCAGGCGGCGGAGCGGTAGGCAGCATTAAGCAGATGAGGACAAAAGAAATACCAACAATCAATGCCGGCACCCCAAATCCGAAGGCCAGGTACGCATGGACATTCCACCGATGGGTCACCGCCGAAGGAGCGAATTGGGATCCTTCATCCCAGACCCAACTCATGGGCAACTGGGGGGCCTACGAAGATGTCCTTTTCAAAAGTGGCGGAACGGACGACTACGACAGGGTAGGTCAACAGTCGATAGCCAATCCGCCAGGCCAAGGTGGATGGCCACAAAGCACCTTGACCCACAGTAATCCCGACGCCTGGGACTTCACAACACCCCGATGACCGTGAGTGGTGTTTGAAGTCCAGGTGAACGCCGTGTGTTGCAGGATACACCGCCGCACTGGTCGGTTCCGCCCGGCGGAGATGTGATGAACCAACGTTTTGAGCGAAAGGAAGAAACCCTATGTGGCATTCGCATACAAGATGGATACCGTCGCTTGCGGGTATGGCTATTGGCATGGCGCTGTTTGGCACGCTTTCAGCACAGGCAACTCCGCCGGCCACACAGCCTACTTCGCAAGCCTTGCGATGGGACCAACGCCATTTGCCTGAATACCCGATCTATTGCCTTCTTCTGAAGCGGGACGGAGTCGGAAACGGACTCGCGGAGCCTCGGCAATGGGAGTGGGCAGAAACGCGCAAACCCCTTGATGACGATACTCGTGAGCCAGCGTTGAGGGCACTGCTCAAGAAATACCCAGACTCTGACTATGCGGACGATGCCGCACTGTTACTCGCCCGTGCCCGGCTGTTCTATCATGACGACGCCAAGGGCGCAATTGAGCAGCTCTATGCCGTCGCCGCGAAGTATCCCCAAGGGCACTGGATTGCCGAAGATGCGGTCTTCCTGCTTCACGCGTTCACGCCAAACGTGACCAGAGCCGGTGAGCCTTGCGATAGCTGGTTTTCACTTCCGCCAGAGGAACGCGGTTTGTCACATGGCTGGAAGACAGTGAAATACATGGCCTATCTTGAGCAGCATCCGAATTCGACGGCCGACGAAGCGCACTACTGGATCGCGTGGATCATCGCGCGCATGCAGCTTCAGCATCGTTACCCCGAAGCGGAGAAGCTGTTGACAGGCATGATCGAAGCACATCGGGCGGAACGTCGAACCGAAAAGGATGCCCAGGCCGCCGAATCGCTTCACAACGACATAATAACCGAGATGATGTCCCGGCCAGAACGAGCCTCTCATCAACTGCTTATAGAACTGTACCTCCTGCAAGGCGATCATGCCAAGGCAAAGGCAGCCATTGCAGACTACCTCGTCCTGCACAAAGGCCATGCAAGCTGTGAGGGTGTGTCTCGGATGGATGCGAAGCCGCAGAAATGACAACCCCCCGACCTCCGGTACAAGAATTCCGAGTCGAACGGACCTCGGAAAGTGGACTGTATGACCGAAACGGCGGATTCAGAAGACGCAGAAATGCGGACGCTGATGGAAACCATCTCGCCCGACCAAAATCCGTGAAACCACGCGTCAAGCCAATCCATTTTCTTCTCACCGGTGTACTGCTGATCGTGTTCGCCTTGGCTCGGGCGGGCGTCATGTCATTCACAACGGCACCCCAGCCGCGTATCGCTGTAGAAGAAACCGCTGCCGCCTTTGGGCGCATTCCCACGAGTCAGCCGGTCCAGCATCGTTTTGCACTGAGCAATAGTGGCAAGGCACCGCTGTTGATCTTGGGGATCAAGGCCAACTGCGAATGCACCTTCGCCGAGTTGTCCCGCAAGGTATTGGAGGCCGGGCAGTCGACGTCGATCGAACTGACCTTTACCCCCAAGAAGCCAGGAGAGCGCCAGCAGCGAGTTCTCGTAATGACCAACGATCCCGATTATCCCGTAACCGTGTTAACGCTGAAAGCGACCGCATACAAGCCGACCACACGGGCGACCGTGCGATGAAGCGAAAACTCATCATTGTCTCGCTCGTTTTCCTTGCTTTGGCGATGCTCGGAGGCGGCGTCTCGCCAAGTGTCGAACAATGGTGGGCCAACCGCAACATCGACCCCGGCCTCCTGGCCATCCGCCGTCTGCGCGACCTGTACCAAGTTGACCGCTTCGACCAACTCCTGACCGAAGCCAGGAAGGTCGAGCAGGAAGGACGTTGCGGGGCCTATCGCCCTGAGATCCTCTACCTCCAATGGGTCAGCAACCGCCGTCTGATGCAGGACAAGAACGCGACCGTTATCCAGGCTGATTTCCTCCGTCTTTACCCCGACCACATTCTGGCCGCCGACATGCACTTCGCCGATGCCATGCAACTACTGGCCGCCAGCGACTACGCGGCAGCCGAAACCAAACTCGCCATGATCGAAACCCGGTACCCCGACGCCAAAGTCGCCACCAAGTCTAAAGAAATCCGCCGCCACCTGACCAAAGCCGTAACCCAACCATCAACGCAGCCATGATGACCCGCAGAAGCGACTGTTTCCTCCTTGCCACCCCACCCCTTACGTCTTATCGCCGATCCGCCCACGCGTCGCTGAGCTTGTCCGGCGCAGGCCGGTGTCGCAACTGCGCCTCGATCGCCGCCAGCACGCGCGACGAGTCGATCCGCTGCATGCAGCGGCAATCCGCACATTCGCGGCGATAGCACGGCGAGCAATCCAGCTCGACCCGCACCACGCTCGCCTCCTGTCGATAGGGCCCCGTGCGCACCGGATTGGTCGGCCCGAACATGCACACCAGTGGCCGGCCCAGTGCCGAGGCGATGTGCATCGGCCCGCTGTCGTTGGTGATGACGATCGTCGCCCGCTCCATGATCGCTGCAAGTTGCCGTAGCGTGGTCTGGCCGCAAATGCTGGTGGCGTCCGCGATCTGCGTCCCCAGGGCAACATCATCCGGCCCGCCGGCCACGATGGTCCGCAGTCCCAGTCGGCTCTTGAGCTGGCGCGGCAGTTCGGCAAATCGCTCCACGGGCCATCGCTTGGTCAGCCAGTTGGCTCCCGGGCAGATCACGGCAAACGGCTCATCGCCCGGCACCAGCCGCCGCCCGGCCGCCCGGTCCTCTTCAGTGATCGGGAACTCAAACCCGATGTCGCTATCGCACCCCAGAGCCGCCGCGATCTTCATGTTCCGCACGATCGCGTGCTCTTCCATCGTATAGATGCTCACGCGGTGGGTGTAGAACATCCACCCCATCTCTCGCGCATTGGCAAACCCCACGCGCACCGGCGCCCGGGTACACCAGGAAAACCACCCGCTGCGCAAAAGCCCCTGCAGGTCAACCACCAGATCAAACTGTCTCTCCCGCAATGACCGCTGAAACGCCAGCAGTTCCTTGATCGCTTCGCGGCTTTTCCATGCGTTGCCCAGCCGCTTGCGCTCGAACAGGATCAGCTCCAGATCCGGCAGGCCTTCAATCAGGTTGGCGCAGGCCGGGGCAATCAGCCAACTGATCTTCGCGGCCGGAAACCGCCGCCGCAGTGCCCGCCAGACCGGGATCGCATGCACCACATCCCCGATCGAGCTGGGCTTGATCACCAGGATGCGCTGCGGTTCGCGCGGCAGTTGGATGGAGGCTTCGTCGATCATTATTCGCGGACATGAGGCTATCACGAATCGCCCATCAGGCAACTCCCGCGGACGTCCGGCCGCTGCGCCACACGATCCAGATCGCCCGCTGATGAGCAGTATGCACGTCGCATCGCCCGAACCGCGTTCGTCCCTGAATCAGGCCCGCGAGGCCTTCAGTGCCTTACCAGAAGGCCCACTCGTGGGTGTACAGAACGTACGCCCCCAGCAGGAAATTCGTCACGCCGTGCATGATGATGCACGCCCCGATGCTCTTGGTGTACGCCAGCAGGCCGCCGATCATCAGCGCCCACGTGATCGCCGTCAGCCACCACTGCGGGTGCGGCACTGCGAAAATCAGGGCCACGCCGACGAATATCTTCCAGTCCCATTCGCCAACTTTCGCCAGCTTGAAATCCGAAGGCGCCAGCATCTGCCGCCACAGCCAGTCGCGCCAGAACAGCTCTTCCATGATCGGCACCGTGAGACTGGCCGTCGCCCAGCGGATGGCGATCCACGTCCACATCATCGCGGGGCTGGTGAACTGCTCCGTCGGGTCAACCACCTCGGCCCGGGCCATGAAAAAGGGATACTGCTTTCCGAAAATCCACACGTGCTCCAGCAGCTTCTCCATCCCAATCCACTGCACCACGCCCAGCACGCCCATGATGGCCCCCAGCCACCAGTAGTCCCACCGGATCTTCGTGTAGTACTTCCAGAACATCGCCAGCAGGATGGGCACCACAATCGCCCGCGGCAGATAGCCCCATGGATGATCGGTGACATACCCCACCAGCCCGATCAGCAGCAGAAACGCGGCCATCGGAAAGATATACGCCGCCTCGTCGCGGTCCATGCCCAGGAGCGTGCTATTGGACTTGCCAGAGTTTTCGCTCATGCCCGCCGATTCTACCGGCCGTCCCCGGTTTGACCACCTCGGCACCCGCGACGACGCTCGGGGTAGACACAAAACCCCCGCGCGGTGGTATGATGACATCTCGTTGGCCGGCTCGCGCCGATGCCATAAGAGAAAACGTGTTCATGGAGGAACCGTCATGTCCGAGACAAAAGATTCGTCACCCACTCTGCCCGGAAAGATCGTCATCACTCTCCGCGCCGGCGGCGTGTTCTTTGCCATCGCCAATGTCATCTGCGTTGCCATCTTGGTCTGGGCCTACATGGAGGTGAAGCTGGAGCCCAAGACCCTCGCCGTCACCGGGTCGGCCCACAAGGCGATCGTCTCGGACATGGTCACCTGGACCGGCACCATTACCACCAAGGATGAGAACCTCGTCAAAGCCTACGACGCCCTCAAGGTGTCGGCCGACAAGGTCAACGCCTTCCTGCTGGCCAATGGCATCGCTCAGGCCGACATCACCCTGTCCGCCGTCAACACGTCCCGCCGATTCCATCAGGAAATCCTCGCCGGGACATCGGCCGACGACGAGGGAGATGCCAAGCCCGCCCGCAGAGCGCCCACCATCATCACCACCGAGAAGGTGGACATGTATACCCTCACCCAGTTCATCACCGTCAGTTCCGCCGACATGAAACGCGTCCCGGACGTCTCTCGCTCCGTCACGAGCCTCATCAAGGACGGCGTCGAGATCGACTCGGACGCTCCGAGTTACCTCTACACCAAACTCTCGGAACTGAAGATCAACATGCTCGCTGAAGCCACCCGGGATGCCACCAGCCGCGCCGAGCAGATCGTCACCAACGCCAATGGCCGCCTGGGCAAGCTGGTCGAAGCCCGCATGGGCGTCATGCAGATCAACCCCAAGGGCGTCTCCGCCACGTCCGCCGAGGGCAACAACGACACCACCTCCTACGAGAAGGACATCACCTCGGTGGTCAGCGCCCGGTTCGAGGTCAGGTGAGCGGGTCAACCCGCATGCCCGGGCGGTGCCAATCCGCCGCCGGCGCTTCGCTACGACGCCGACTCCCGATATAACTTTGGCCATGACCATCGCCGGTGAGACCCAGAATCCTCAGCAGCGCATTTCCCCGCGACTCGCGCTGGGCATGCTGCTGGCGATCAATCTCTTCAACTACATCGACCGCTATGTGCTGGCCGCAGTCCTTGTGCGCATCGGCGAGGAGATGCTCAATGGCGATCCTTCACAGAAGGCCAAGCAAGGCTGGCTGGCGACCGTCTTCCTTCTGAGCTACATGCTGCTGGCACCGCTGTTCGGCGTTCTGGGAGATCGATTCTCTCGCTGGAAACTCGTGGGCATCGGCGTCATTCTCTGGAGCCTGGCCAGCGGCGCATCGGGCCTGGCCGACGGCTATTGGATTCTGCTGGCCACCCGCGCCCTCGTCGGCGTCGGCGAAGCCGCCTACGGGCCTGTCGCCCCCACGCTCATCGCTGATCTCTTCCCGGTCGAGCGACGCGGCAGGGTCATGAGCTGGTTCTACATGGCCATCCCCGTCGGCAGCGCCCTGGGCTATGCCCTCGGCGGGCTGGCGGATGCCCACCTCGGCTGGCGATGGGGATTCTTCCTGGTGGTGCCGCCGGGCCTGCTCCTTGGCTGCCTCTGCTTTTTCATGCCCGAGCCGCCACGTGGCACGCCCGAGCATCCGCAAGTCAAAGCAAAAGCCTCGGACTACATGGAACTTCTGCGCACGCCGTCGTACGTCTGGAACACCATCGCAATGGCCGCTCTGACTTTCGCAATCGGAGGCATCGCCACCTGGATGCCCACCTATCTCGAGGGCAAGGCCGGTTCGCTCAGCACCGTCAATACCATCTTCGGAATCATCACCGTCGTCACCGGCATCACCGCCACCCTGGCCGGCGGCCTGGTCGGCGACGCCATGCGCAAACGCGTCCGCGGTGCCTACTTCATCGTGTCGGCCATTGCTCTGACCGGTGCGTTCCCCTTCCTGCTGCTGATCCTCTCCAGCCGCTTCCCGCTCGCCTGGACCTGGATATTCCTCGCCGAGTTCTGCCTGTTCTTCAACACCGGCCCCAGTAACACGGCCCTGGCCAATGTCACCCGCCCCCACGTCCGCGCCACCGCCTTCGCGATGAACATCCTGATCATCCACAGCTTCGGCGACGCAATCTCCCCACCGGTGATCGGCTGGCTGGCCGACCGCGCCGGCGGCGACCTGCGCGTCGGCTTCACTGTGGTTGGCGCAGTCATGCTCCTCGGCGCCGTCGCCTGGTTCATCGGAGCCCGCTATCTGGACAGAGATACGAATCGAGTGCTGCAAGCAACTGGCGAGTAAATCCGAAATCCGAAGTTCGAAATCCGAAACAACAGCTCAAATCGATTTCAAATCTCAACTGTCGGATTTGTCCTCTTGGTCGTTGTTTCGTATTTCGTACTTCGTATTTCGTGCTTCCGGGCTTCCCCCGGTTTACACCACAATCACCTTCGCCGGCGGAATCCCGTTAAACGCCAAGGCGCTCGCGCACGAGTACGCCCCGATATTCGGCACATACACCACCGATTCCACATCCAGTTCCGGAAGTTCCTCGCTCAGCGAGATCGTGTCGAACGAGTCGCACGTCGGCCCCGCCAGGATCGACGCGTATTTCTGCGTCTTGACCAGCGTGCGGAACTCGTACCTCGCGTGGTCGAACACGATGCCGGAGAAGTCGCCGTAGACGCCGTCGTCCAGGTAGTAATAGTTCTTGTTATTGCGGATCGACCGCCCGACCACGCGGGTGATCAGCATCCCCGCTGGCCCCACCAGTGCCCGCCCCGGCTCGGCGATGATGTCGATGTCCTTGTCGAACAGGCGATCCATCTCCTTGCGCAGCGTCGACGCAAACGTCTCGATGACGATCCGGTCGTCCTTGAAATACTTGATCGGGAATCCGCCGCCGATGTCGATCATGCGGATCTTCAGCCCACGCCGCTTTGCCTCGGCCACGATCCGGGCCACCTGCTCAAACGCCCGCATGTAGTTCTCGATATTCGTGCACTGCGAACCAACGTGGAAGCTGATCCCGTCCGCCTTGAGGCCCAGGCTCCGGGCCTTCAGCAGCATCGGCACCACCTGCTCCTCATCGGCCCCGAACTTCAGCGACAGTTCCACGATACTGCCCAGGTTCGACACCTTCAGCCGGCAAAGCACCCCGCAGCCCGGCGCGTGCTTGGCGATCTTGTACAACTCCGGCTCATTGTCGAACGTGACCAGTTTCACCTTGCTCTTGCGGGCGAATTCCAGTCCCTCAGGGCGCTTAATGGTGTTGGCGAAGATCACGTCTTCTGGCTTGGCGCCGCACGCCATCACCAGGCGCATCTCGCCCTCGCTGGCGCAGTCGAAACAGCCGCCCAGGTCTACGAACGTGCGGATGATATCCGGATGCGGATTGGCCTTGATGGCGTAGAACAGCCGCACGCGCGGCATCAGCCTGCGAAACGTGGTGTATTCCTCAACCAGCTTCGCCTTGTCGATCACCATCAGCGGCGTACCGTGCATCTTCGTCAGCGCGCGCAGTCTCTTGGGCAGCGCCAGCTTCATGATGGACGCGGGGGTCTTGTGGACCGACGCAGGCACAAACCGGGACTCGTCGATCAGCCCCGCGAAGGGCGAGGGACCATTGGCACTGCTCGATCGAGCCGAAGGCGAATCTGTCTTTCTCAACTCAGGATACCTCTCCCAGTATTTAACCAGCTACCCATGACAACCACACGGCAGTACATCATAAAGCAAGCCGCCTGGCAAAAACAACACTCTGCACCAACAGTTTCAAACGGGGCGTGCCCATTTTTCCTGGCACGCGATTTCTTAGCCCCAACGGGGCGGCATTCGTAAGCCCAGGGTAAGCGTACTCGTGCAGCCCTGGGTAAGAACCATTCACTATGAATAAGCCCTGAAAGGGCGACACCTCTTTCAGCACCGTAGTCGCTCCAACCACTCGCTGACACGCAACTTGCATCTGCCCTTCAAACGGGGGGGGGATCGCACCGGACCATCTCTGCCCTCACCCGTCGCCCGGCCGGCGCACTGGCTCCAACGTGTGAACACCGCCCTGACCTCTCGTTGTTCCACACAAGTCTTGGCGCTCACTTGGCTCGGAATCCCAGGTCAGAACTCTCGCATAGTAAACACGCCTCACGACGCCACGAGGCCAGCGCCCCGGGGACCGGGCATTCCACAGTGGCCCGGCCGCCCCGGCC
>JBBQTU010000090.1:0-15064 GCA_038213005.1 Tepidisphaerales bacterium
GCTACCCCCACCCCCCCCTCGCGAAAATCTGCGCATCTGCCCCGCCCCGCGTAGTCGTCCGGCACACTCTTGCGTTTCCTGGCCTCTCCCGTAAAACTCAAAGGCGTGATTGACCTGACTGTAAATCTTGCCGGTTTGAAACTCGCCAACCCCACCATGACCTGCTCGGGCACCTGCGGGTATGCCTTCGAGTACGCCGACTTCATGGACCTCTCCAGGCTCGGGGCATTCGTCACCAAGTCCATCACCCGCGAAGAGCGCCCCGGCAACGAACCCACGCGCATCGTTGAGGTTCGCGCAGGCATGCTCAACGCCATCGGCCTGGCCAATGTCGGCCTCAAGCGATTCCTGGCCGAGAAAGCCCCCCTGCTGGACAAGATGCCCTGCCCCGTAATCGTCAATGTCGCCGGCCACAGTTTTGACGACTACGTAGAGACCGTCGGCGCCGTCCAGGGACTGGCATGCACCGCCGCCGTCGAACTGAACGTCTCCTGCCCCAACGTCAAAGATGGCCTGACCTTCGGCACCCATCCCGGCCGGCTCAAGGAACTGGTCACCGAGATCAAGAAGGTCATCCCGACCAAGCCCCTGATCGTCAAGCTCTCGCCCAATGTTGAAGACATCACCGTGACCGCCCGCGCCGCCGTCGAAGGCGGAGCCGACATCCTCTCCCTGGTCAACACCTTCACCGCCATGGCCATCGACATCTACAAGCGCCGCCCGCGCCTGACCAACGTCACCGGCGGCATGTCCGGACCGGCCATCAAGCCCATCGCCCTGCACCTGGTCAGCCGAGTCTATCGCACCGTCGCCCGCGGAGCCCATGTCCCCATCATTGGCATGGGCGGCATCCAATACTGGCAGGATGCCGTGGAATTCATGCTCGCCGGAGCAAGCGCTGTCGCCATGGGCACCAGCCTCTTCGTCGACCCGGCCACGCCCAACAATATCTGCGACGGCCTGACCGGCTACCTCGAAAAGGCCGGTATCCAACGCCTCGCCGATATCGTCGGCACGCTGGAACTGCCCGGCGACCAGCCGAAACTCGCGCCCTATCCGTAAGGGCCCTCGCGGCTTCCATCCTATTGCCCCACAGTACCCCGAACCGCTCACCTGGCTTGCCCAGCCCGCCCTCTCGCCATTCGGCCGCTTCAGGCAATATTGCCGTGCCTGAGACGTTTCTGATACCTGAGTCCGCCGAAAATATTTCGTGAATGGCGAAGCGTGGTATACTGGGAGTAATATAGGTTCCTTCCCCGCGCATTGGAGGTGTCCGATGTCTGAGGAGTCCATAGGCAAAGCGGATGCGAGCGGTACACCCGCCCACGCGGAGCAGAAGAACAAAGCCGCGCCGGCCTACGTGGATTGGGGCGAGCGTTTCCACGGGACCGACTCCTCGATCCTCGGCACAACCTTCCTGAAGGCCTGCTGCCAGTGCGGGATTGAGCTGAACCACCGCAAGCGATTCAAGGATACACAGGGTCGATACTGGTGCCCCGAATGCAACACCGCCGATCATATCCGGCACCAGCCGACGCCCTGCGAAGACTGCCAAACCGCATTGCCTCGCGACCTAATGAAAGAAGATCACGGCAAGTTCATCTGCGAGGAGTGCCTGGGCAAGCGTCTTCTGGGCAGCGTGGGATCTGCCGGACCGGAAAAAGCAGATGCCGCCGCTGTTGCCGGCTCAGTGCCAGCGGCAGGATTCAGGTTGAGCACCCCGGCACTCGCCGCCGCGCTGGCGGTCCTGGCCCTGGCGCTACTGGCGGCCGTCTGGTTTCTGCTCTGAGCAGCGGTGTACCGCAGGCGCCTCAGGCCCTGCCGCTCGGTGTACACCCGTCGGCGGGGCCAGGTGGTGCTTTGGTTTGCGGAATAGCAGCACCGCTGGAACGCACAGGAACGACATGATCGCCAGCAGTCGGAAATCGTCGACAAAGGCCATCAGCGTGGCCTGCTGAACTCATCAAAGAACTCCGGAGGCAGGTTCACCGCCGGGTCGATTCGTGATTCGACGTCCGAAAGAAAGGGCTCGATCGATGCCATCTGCTTTTGATCAGGCATGGGTAACCAGGAACAGCACCGCCATCCGGACTGCCAGGCCGTTGGTAACCTGCTTGAGGATCCCGCTCTGCGGTCCATCGGCGATGCTCGAACTGATCTCGATCCCCCGGTTCATCGGCCCCGGATGCATGATGAACACATCCTTCTTGCAGTGGCTGAATCGCTCAGTCGTCAGGCCAAAGAACCGCGTGAACTCGCGCACGGTCGGAAACTGGCTGCTCTTGATCCGCTCAAACTGAACGCGCAGCATGTTGATCACATCGACCGACCCGATCACCGAGTCAAAGTCGTGGACCACCTTCACCCCCAGTTTCTCAAAGCTCTTGGGCAGAAGCGTCGGCGGACCCACCAGCACCACTTCAGCGCCCATCTTCGTCAGCCCCCAGATGTTGCTTCGGGCAACCCGGCTGTTGGAGATGTCGCCGACGATCGCAACCTTCAGCCCCGCGATCCGCCCGAATCGCTCCCGAATCGTATACAGGTCCAGCAGGCCCTGGGTCGGGTGCTCATGGGCACCGTCGCCGGCATTCACCACGCTGCACTTCACCTGGCGGCTGAGCACCTCGGCCGCCCCGGCCGCCGGATGCCGCACCACCAGGATATCCACGCCCATCGCCTCGATGTTGCGCGCGGTATCCACCAGCGTCTCGCCCTTGTTGACGCTGCTGTTCTTCTCTGAGAAGTCGATCACGTCGGCCGACAGCCGCTGCGCCGCCAGCGCAAAGCTGGTCCGCGTACGCGTAGAGTCCTCAAAAAACACATTGACCACCACCCGGCCGCGCAGCGCCGGCACCTTCTTCACGCTGCGCGTGGAAACTTCCTTGAACGAGTCGGCCGTCTCCAGAACATGCCGGATCTCGTCGACCGACAGTTGTTCCAGACCCAGCAGGTGCTTCCGCGTCCAGCGAAATGTCGTCTTGTGTGCCATGGGAGCTATGCCTTGGGCTCGACCACAATCTCGTCCATGCCGTCAGTCTCGGTCAGATGCACGTTCACTCTGTGATCCGGAGGAACATCCCCGATCGTCAAGCCGGTAAAGTCCGACTGAATCGGCAGTTCCCGCCCGCTGCGATCCACCAGCACCGCCAAGCGGATCACCCGCGGCCGGCCGAAATCCACCAGCGCATTCAATGCCGCCCGCGTGGATCGCCCTGTAAACAGCACGTCATCCACCAGGAGCATCGGAATATCATCAAGGGGGATGTCAATCTCGGTCGGGTGCGGCATCCGCGATGGCCCACTGCTCGCCAGGTCATCGCGGTACATCGTGATGTCCAGCACCCCGCGTGCGATCTTGCTAAACCCCTGTTTCTCAAGGATCGCCGTCAGACGCTGGGCAACCGTCTCGCCGCGAGTCCGAACGCCGATGATATTCAGCGCCTCGCCCGCGCGAAAGGCAGCCGCAATCCTCGCCGCCAGTTGCTCGATGATGCGCTGTACGTCGTTCTGATCGTAATACGTCCGCATTGGCTCTTGAGGGTACGACAAACGCCGGGCAAAGACAATTCGCAACAGCACACGCGTTTTGCCTGGACGCGCCGGTTTTCCCGGGCAGGCCGCGGGATGGGGCGAGTGGCCGCCCGTTGAACTGCAGCGGAGCGAGTAACATAGCTTCAAACGCCCGTACCTTGCTCGTTTGCCTCACTGACTACCGAATCGCTCCATGTGGCCGTCGCCAAACTGGCCCCGCCCGGCCGGTTCTGCTACCTTGGCAATCACGTTTCCAGGAGATTCCGTTATGAGATTCAGCCACACTCTTGTCCTCTCATCACTACTGCTCGCGATGGCGGGCTACGCAACCCAAGCCAAGACCCGCCTCGACGCCGAGGATACCAAGCCCGAAGTTCAGGACGATGAGCCCACCACCCGCCCGTCGGCCACCACGCTACCCGCCCAGCAGATCCTCGATCGCATGCTCCAAAGCAGGCCCGACGCCGGCAAGGCCCTGGCTCCGGTAGACGCCCCGGCCGTCGCCGAGTCGGATAAGCCGTTCACCCGCAAAGAGGGTGATCTGCTGCGACAACGCTCCGGCCGCCTGGTTCGCGCCCAGGATGGCAATGCCTGGGAATTCCACTTCGAGGCCGACGGCAAGACGCTGGAGGATCCGCCGATGGGCGTCCTGCCCAACAGCAAACTCGCGGCCATGGAAGCAACCCTGAAAAAGAGCAACCGCGACGTGCGCTTCCGCATCACCGGCGTAACCACGCTCTACAACGGACACAACTTCATCCTCATCGACCGCGCCCAGGTCATGCCGGACTAAAGAGTCTCTCCAAGGAATCCGCCATGAGCCTGGCCGCGCCACTATGGCTGCTGTTCCTTCTGCCTTGGACCCTCGTGGCCCTCTGGCTTCTGCGAGGATATCGCCCCATCGCCCTGGTCCCGTTCCTGCACCTCTGGCCCGACCAGCCGCCACCGCCGGAGCAACGTCGCCGCCGCCAACTTCCCTCATGGCCCATCCTCCTCCTGCTGGCGGCCGCCCTGCTTGCCATTCTCGCCGCCGCCCGCCCCGGCCTGCCCATCCCCGGCCGCGTCCAACCGCCGCTGATCATCGTCGATCGCGGCATCACCCAACTCGCCGGCGATCGCTACCCGTCGCTGATCGCGCAGGCCGCGGAACTTTTCGAATCCACCTGCCTGCCCGAAGCCCTCGCCGATGTGCGCTTCGTTCCCGGCCCAACCCTGCACATCGCTGTCCGCGACCTGTCGCGAGAAATGCTCGCCCGCCCCGCCTGGCCCCTCACCACCCGCGCCGAGCTGCTGGCCGCCATCGAACAGGCCCGCCGTGACGTCTCATGCCCCGCCTCACCGCCCATCCTGGTCCTCTCCGACCAGCCGCTATCGCCAATCCCCGGTATGCTCCAGGCATCCAGCGGCCGTCCGGTGCGTAACGTCGGCATCGAATCCATCTCCGCCAGCGACCAGCCCACACCGCAGGTGATGCTCCGCCTCCGCAACGACTCACCAGAATCGACTGCCGAGCTAACCATCACCTCCGCCGGCCATGCCATCTCAAAGACCGCGAAACTCCCCTCGCCCGGTGAGTCCGCCGACCTCTTTATTGACCTCCCTGCTCTGGGCGGAACGATCGAGGCCCGCCTCACCGCACCTGACGACCTGTCTGCCGACAACGTCGCCCATCTCGTCCGCGAAGGTCGAGCCGTCCGCCCGGTCGCCCGCACCGTCCTGCCCCCGGAACTCACCCGCATGATCGACGTCCACAACCGCCTGCACGCCGGTCAGGCCGCCACCACCGTGGTGGACATCTCCACCACGCCCCTCGCCCCCAGCGCCAGCGGCGTTTTCCTGCCAACCACCTCCGGCCAGCCCACCGACCTGCGCACCGGCCCCCACGCCACCCATCCCCTCCTGCAAAACGTCACGCTCCCGCAAGATGCACTGCTCGCCAGTCACCCTCCCGGTGAAGGCTGGACCATCGTGGCCTCTCTGAACGCCACGCCCGTCCTGGCAACGCGAGAGAAACCATCGCGTCAGGTCTGGGTCGGTTTCTGGTCCGCATCATGGGCCCGGCAAGTCGACTTCGTCATCTTCTGGACCAACACCTTCAACTCACTCAGCAGCCAGCAGTCCCGCTTCATCAGCAAGCCGACCCACGCCCTGCCCGCCGGCTGGGAACCCATCTCCCCCACCACCACGCCCGCGCCGGCCGCCCCCGCCGGCATCTCACCCGGCCTCTACCGTCGCGGCGTCCTCATGACCGCGATCAACAGCCCGGCCCCGGCTAACCTCAACGCAACTGCCTCCCTCGCCACCTCCTCCGCGCCGGCGGCGGTGACATCATGGCAAGACACCCTGCGGGATCAGATGTCCCCGCATCCCGCCCGCCGCGAACTGGCCCCGTGGCTCCTCCTGTCCGCGATGCTCCTCGCATTGGCGGCCGCCATGGGGCAATCCATGCGCGGCTCTCACGCCGACCTGCCCATTCACGAACCGGACATCCTCGACTGAGAACCCGGTACTGCGGATTCCCTGTCAACACCAGCACGGCCCTGTCCCCGACCGATGCCCCAGTGCTTTCACGCTGGGCCAAGGCCCTCATGATGCTTCAGTCGCTGATTTCGCTGGCCTGCTTCCTGTGGAACCAGATTCGCACCCGCGAGTAACCTATTCCCTGTGCCACAATCCGTCAGAATTCGCGCGGCTTACTGAGATTATTCCTCTTTCAGCTTTCAGCAGCGAAGCGGTTTTCTGCTTTTTGCGGCTACGCCGCGATAGGGCTTCAGTGGCCTGCTTCCTGTGGAAGCAGAGGCGGCGCAGTGGCCGGTCGGACGGGGACACCAAGGGACACCACACCCCCGCGCCGCTCCCCAAGTGGGGCCGGCCGCCCCGGCCGCCCATCCAGGCCCTCGCCAAACACCTGACCCTCGCAGCACCACACCCAAAGCGCCAACCCGCCGAACAGTAGTGCGAGGCGTCCCCGCCCGCACATGAATGACGGGTGAGTAGTCGACGCGAGCCGTTCACCGAAAGCACCCAATACCACTAACTGCGTCCCCATCGGCTTCCGCTCGCCCATCGCAGCACCACACCCCAAGCGCCAACCCGCCAAACAGTAGTGCGAGGCGTCCCCGCCCGCACATGAACGACGGGTGAGTAGTCGACGCGAGCCGTTCACCGAAAGCACCCAATACCACAAATTACGTCCACTTCGGCTTCACAAAAAAGCTTCCTGGATTTTTTTGAGCGGGATTCCAATGGAAAAGGCGGGGTTTCTGATTTGTGGCGCATACTTGCCGCCTGCGGACGATGGGACGAGGGAGGAGGTCCCGTAGTCGCCGGCCTTGCCGAAGATTCTCATGCGGCGGTTGCCGCTTTGATCACATGGTATATCTGCTCACCGACAACGCTGCGTGCTCGCCTCGGCATGCCGGCATCCCACCTGCGGCAATGTAGGATGTCCGCTTCTTCCAACTCTCCCCAGCCCCAACGGCCGCTGGTGGAAGGAAAGACAACTTCAGCCAGGACCTGCGCGCGACCAACCAGAAGGCCAAGCTGTCCTAGAGGTGCCTGGAATACCGCCACACATTTGGAAGCCAACTGGCAATGAAGGGTGAAAGTCTGTACAAGATATCCAAGCTGATGGGCGATTCGCCGGAGATATGCAGGCGGCACTTTGCCGCACTGATTCCCGAGGCACCCGGAGATTCGGTGGAATTCCCTCTCTGGGTGGCCACAAGCGAACCCCGCCCGATTGCAGTCTAGCAGGGAGCTCCGATGGCCAAGTTTAATCCTTTCCAGCTTGGTCGCATCGTTCATCCGGGCATGTTCGCCGGTCGAGGCGGGGAACTCAACGAGCTCGAAAAGGTGTTGTTACAAACGAAGAATGGCAACCCAATGCACTTCGCCATTCACGGCGAGAGGGGCATTGGCAAGTCGTCTCTCTTGCGCTTCTACCATTGGGTAGCTGAGGGCAAAGTCGTCTTGTCGGATTCGCCCAGTTACCGCTTTGTGGTAGTCACGATCGAACTTGAGCCCACCAATACTTACCAAGACATCGTGCGCAAGGTTGGGTCCGAGCTTTGCCGTGTAGTAGCAGGCCATGAGAAGGCAAAGGAGATGATCAAACAGGGCTGGGAATTCATGAAGAGGTGGGAAGTCCCCGGAGTGAAATACGACCATGCTGCGCCGCAGTCCTCGCCCTCCCCCCACGAACTTATTGAAGAGCTTACTGACTCAACTGTGCATGCGATGGATCGTCTCGCGAGCGACATTGACGGGTTTCTCATTACGATCGACGAGGCCGACAAGCCACCATCAGACGCGAACCTGGGGGAATTCTGTAAGATCTTCACAGAACGGCTCTCCAAAAGAAACTGCGATCGTGTTGCCATTGGATTGTCTGGCCTTCCCCCACTATTCAGACGTTTGAGAGAGAGTCATGAGTCATCCCCCGGATTTTCCAAGCGTTGCCTCTTGGTACGCTATTGCGCGATGACCGCATAGGGGCGATACGCCGCGGCATCGACGAAGCAAACAAGATGAACCCCGTCCCTACGGTCATCGATGCCGACGCGGAAGAACTGGTCTCGAGCCAATCTGAAGGATATCCCAGCTTCGTGCAGCAATTTGCCTACTCCGCGTTCGATGAAGACTCGGACAACCACATTACTATCGATGACGTTCGCGGGGGTATTATGAAACCCGGCGGAGGACTGCATCAGCTTGGCACGAAGTACTTTCACGACCTCTATTTTGAACAGATCAACTCCGACGCTTACCGAAATGTACTTCGAGTGATGGCCGATGGGCTGGACAATTGGATAACGAAAAAGGAAATCCAGAATCGACTACAAGTCGCGCCCCACATCTTGAACAACGCGCTTCGTGCCCTGCGAACGCGAAATATCATTGTCCGTAAGTCTGGCAGCAAGGGGATATATAAGCTCCCCACGAAGTCTTTCGCCGTCTGGATCAAGGTGTTCACGCAGTCCTCCGTGCCAATGGCAGCACCACTGACGACGGGTGACGTACGATTCGCGGGAAGCTCTGGCCATTCAACGGCAGAATAGAACTGCCCCGGCGGACTTACATCTCCGGGGCAGCGCTCGATTTCGGAGAAGCCGAAAGGGTCAGGAGTCATACTTCGCTCGCTTCCCCAGCCGGCGCGCTGGTGAAAAGCGGGCTCCACGTGCACCAATTCTCCGGTCCAGGAACGCCCCCGATCCATACCAACAAAGGGGCCCGGGATCGATACGAGCCCCGACAAGGCGACCCTTCTGCGTTTCGATTATCGACGAAAACTCTGCGTAATCGAGGCGTACCCACCGCGCGGTTAAAACTCTTCTTCGCGTCTGTCTTCGCGCTCTTCGCGCCTTCGCGGTTGGCCTCTATGTCCTTCGTGTCCTCTGTGGTGGAGAACACGAAAGGGGGACACTGGACAAATAACAGCGGCATGGGGTATCCTGCTATCATTTGGAGCCGTAGCATGAGCTGAAAATGTCCAGTGTCCCCTTTTCTGGCCCCTTTTCTGGCCCGCAAGACCCATAGGGCCTGATCGCGGCTGATGCCTCTACGTGCCGCTGGTGGTTCGGCGTCTTCCATGCTGATTCAAGCGACTACAGAGTCGCTTCTACGGTTTTCCGCGAATGAGAATCGCGGGCCCAGTGAGGCGGACGGAAGGCTTCGGCCGGGGCGGCCGAGCCACGTCTTCCGCGGGCGCGTTGAAGCGTGCCAGTGCGGAGCGTGGCGCTGCTGAGATTCCTTTGATGCGGGTTCTGGGATTGCGAGGTTTGGGGGCGCACCTCAGCGCTCCCGGGCAGTCTTCATCTGATCTTGCGGCATCAGGTCGACGATCGCCGCTGGAATCCGGCCGCTGGGGAACATGATCGCCAGCGAGTTGGTGTCCCATGTCAGGCAAAGTCGCCCGGCCGGGTCGGCCCAGAGGCGGGTGGGGGTCACCATCCGCGGCATTCCTTTGTCGAAGATTCCCTCGATCTGCCATTCCCTTGCGCCGGGTTTGCGGCCGATGCGGATGATCCGCCCCGGCGAGTTGAACAGGAAAAGCGGGCCATTGCCGATGGCGGCCGCGACGGTCACCGGCACCGTCGCCTGTTGTCCGGCCGTCAATGGCAGCGTGAATTCCGCGAGGCCGGGGCGGCGGAAGACCAGTTCGGTACGTCCACCGCTGATCAGGGTGCCATCGGGAAGGGTCGCCAGCAGGTCGGCGCTGGTCGTCGCCGGGGCACTGTTGGTGAAGCGAGCCTTGGTGTCCTTCAGCGGTTGCCACCCTTCGGCGCGCAGCGACCACGCCTGGCCTTTCTTCATCGCCGGCCAGTTGTCCTGGTCCCACCCGGCCGCGCCGTTTTCAACGGTGATCTGCCATACCGGGAGCCTCGGGGTCGGGTCGGCCAGCCAGGGATCAATCAGCAGGTATTGATCACGCTGGGGACGCTGGAACAGCAGCCGCCCCTGGCGATCGCGGCCGACAAGCTTCGTATAGGCGATCTCGTCCTTGCTGGTCAGCGGCACGAAATCCTTGCCCAGGAACAAGCGGCAACCATGAGCCACATCACCGACGATCCAGTCGTCGTCCAGGCCCGACACGCTGCTCTCGCCCACCATCAGGTAGCGTGACAACTCATCGGGCAGCCCGGTGACCGAGCCGTTATCCCGCGCCACAATCCACGCGTCTGGGCGTGCGATCAGTTGCCCATCGAGCCGGGCCACCTGCACGCCGCCATCGGCGAAGAAGACCACGCCGTCGGCGAGCCGATCGAGCACCTTCAGCCGGTCGCCCACCAGGCGCATGTTGCCCAGACGCGGCTCATTACGCGCCGCCAGGATGTCGTGGATGCGGAACGTCGCCTCGGGCGGCTGCTTGGGGAGAAGTTCTTCAAGAATCGGCCAGATCCCGGGCCCTAGCGCGATCAGTTCCCGCTCGGCATTGTCTCGCGCCGCGGGCGAGTCGGCCGACAATTGCTCCACGGCCTTGAGCACCTGCTCACGCGGGACATTGCCTTTCTCCAGCGGCGCCGCCGACAGGTGGACGGTCCCCACCTCATCGCCCGGCCGAATCTGCAGCACCGAACCGTCCGCGCGAGGGATCAGGTGGATGAATGGGCCTTTCCAGTCGGCCGACTCTGAGATGACCGCCCACTGTCCATCCCTGAGGCGCAGCACCTTCGCGGGCGTTTCGCGGGCGGTGTGCTGCGGCACGAATGCCAGCAGGCTTTCGCTGGTGGGAACAAGCTGCACGGGTTCGTCGCCAGAACCGCCCAGCGAGACGGTTTCCAACTTGATGTCCGGCCAGACCGTCAGCAGGGTGAGGCTATCCTTGCCGGGGAAGACTGCGATGCCGTCGATGACGCGGGCGCGGTTGCAGCCGCCGAAGGCATCGAACTCGCCGGTGACACCGTCCGGGCGGACCAGGACCACCTTGTCGGGGCTTCGGCGAACGATCGCCGCCGCCCGGCGCGTGCCGCGATTGTCCAGGTCCCAGAATATAAACAGGACCCGGTCTCGCGTGATATGTTCGTTGACCTTCGCCGCCTGCCGCAGCACATCCTCGATGGCCGGAGCTTCGGGATGGGATAGCCACAGGTCGCCGCGCGAGCAGATGTAGACGGGATTGGAGAATCGCAGGTGCGCTGCATCCGCCCGCGCCAGGCGCGACTCTTCGAACTTCGCATCGGTCAGGGGCGTCGTCTGGTGGACCCAGTCGATGTATTTGGCGAGCGCAGCGGGCGCGGGCCTGGTCGCTGCGGGCGCTGTGGCCGGGGCGGTTGCAGCGGCGATCGGTCGGGTGGCCGGCGGGATGACTCTCTGCTGCGGAGCCTCTCGCGACATCATGTAGACGACGATGCCGAGTCCCTCCACCAGGCCTATCGCGATGATGACTGCCGTCCTCCCTCGCATGGACGCTGATTATGCGTTGCCCGAGGGGGTACAGCAAGCATTAGTTCAGGCAAGTGACAGGAAAAGGATGAAGTTAATCGTGTTGAAGCCAATGTGCATGAAGATTGCAGGCAACAGGCTGCGGGTGCGGAAGTACGCCCACCCCAGCGCCAGCGATAGCACGAAGATCGGTGGGCGCATTGACCAGGGGTCGTGCATGCTGGCAAAGACTAGCGAGGTGGCGACGATCGCCAGGGCCGGCACTCGAAGGACGCGGAGGATCAAGGTCTGCAGCAGTCCGCGGAAGAATATCTCCTCCGCGATCGGCGCTAGGATCACAGCGCCGACAAACATCAGGAGTTTGAACGGCGTCAGGCCCGGACTTTCGCCTCGCCATAGCGTGAAGACTTCATGCTCGATCGATGTCTTGAGGCCAAACCTCTGCACGATCAGTGCCACAAGGGTACTGACCAGCAGAACGCACGGCAGGGCCAGAAGGTAGGCGCTGATCCCCCGCCGCAGGTCAGTCCCGAGCCGGTCAAATCTCAGGTGGATCGCCCGTACGCCCAGCGGCAGGGTGATCATCAACACCGCCAATGCCCCGGCGATCGTGGCGAGCTGCGCCGCCGGTTGGGCCATGACGGCCAGACGCTGCATCGTGAGTTGTTGATCCTTGTGGGCGGTCGGGCTTAAGGACTGGCCTCCCAGCGCCTGGAAGACCGCACTGTTCACTAGGATGGACAGCGCAAACCCAAGCAGCAGCGCCGCACCCAGGCCCACCACATCGCTCTTGCCCAGTGGCTGCAGCGGCTCCGGTGTCAGCAGCCCCTCGGTGAGTTGTCGGCGGCGGATGATGCGGATCGTCACGGGCAGAGCCGCGATCGCGGCCACAACCAGGAGGAGCGATAAGGGGCTCGTTGCGTCGTCGACCGGCGATGTGCTCGGCCGGCTCACCTGGGCGAGTGAGCCGCTGAGGAACCGCAGTGCGCCAATTGACATCGTGATGTTCCGGTTTAGAGTTCCCCGCGGCTAGCGGTCCTCTGTAGCCGTGGTCGGTGACCGCGGCCGGACAAGCTAGCGCAACTGCGGTGTGGCGACATCATGAGCATTCTCGACCAGATCGTCCAGACCAAGCACGAGGAAGTTGCCCACCGCAGCGCCCACACGCCGCTGGCCGAGCTCAAGCGCCGTGCGGCCGACCTGCCCAGGTGCCGCAACTTCTATCGCGCTGTGACCACGCGGACCAGCAAGCCCGTCAATCTCATCGCTGAGATCAAAAAGGCCTCGCCCAGCGCCGGGGTCATCCGCCAGGATTTTGATCCCGTCGCCATCGCCCGCACCTACGAGGCCGCCGGCGCCGACTGCCTTTCCGTCCTGACCGACGAGAAATATTTCCAGGGCAAGCTCGAATACATCGCCCAGGTGAAAGCCGCCGTCGCCATCCCCGTCCTTCGCAAGGACTTCATGGTTGACGAATACCAGATCTACGAGGCCCGCGTCGCCGGCGCAGATGCCATCCTGCTGATCGCCGAGTGCCTGGACACCTCGCACCTGATCGACCTGCAGATCCTGGCCACCGAGCTGAAACTCACCAGCCTGATCGAAGTCCACGACATGGAAAACCTCATCCGCGTCCGCGACCGTGTGATCGGTTTCCCGCTCAAGCCCTACAGCCTTCTAGGCATCAACAACCGCAACCTGCGTACCTTCAAGACCGACCTGGGAACCACCCTCCGCTTCGCCGAACTGGTCGAGGATCGCGCCAACCTCGTCAGCGAAAGCGGCATCCACACCCACGCCGACATCCAGAAAGTCGCCCAAGCCGGCGTCGCCGCCGTCCTGGTCGGCGAAAGCCTCATGCGCAGCAACGACATCCCCAAAAAGGTTCACGACCTCATGCACGGCTAGCCCGACTTTCGCACTTGAAGCAAAGTAACGAGGATGAATCGGCCCTGGCGCTATCACCAAGGCCGATTTTGCCATTAAAAGGGCTGTAGTACCGACCTACCCTCTTGCGAAGGCCCTTGCGGGAATGGCATAAATAAAGGCGATGTTTCTCCGCTGCAAACAGCCCGCAAGGCGCGGGTTGTTGACCAGCGATTCAATCCGCTGCGCGAGAGAGTTCTCAGCTCTGATACGCCTCGAGGATTCGCTTGATCACCTGGCTGGTGGAGCGGCCGTCGATGAGCGGGGCGAGGCGGATTTCGCCGCCGAAGCTTTCGACCAGACTGGCGCCGACGACCTGGTCCTTGGTGTAGTCGGCGCCTTTGACCAGCACATCGGGGCGGATGCGTTCCAGGAGCGGGATGGGCGTGTCCTGGTCAAAGACGATGACGTAGTCGATGCTTTCCAGGGCTTCGAGGACGCCGACGCGGTCGGCCTGGTTGATGATCGGGCGGCGGGGGCCTTTGAGGCGCTGGATGCCGGCGTCGCTGTTGACGCCGACGACCAGGATGTCGCCCTGGGCCTTGGCGAATTTGAAATACTGCACGTGGCCCATGTGGACCAGGTCGAAGCAGCCGTTGGTGAAGACGATCTTTCGGCCGGCAGCGCGGTGCTGGTGCAGTTCGGCCAGCAGCGGCTCAACCGTGCGGACTTTGCCCAGGTGGCTGCGGGCTTCGAGCAGCAGTTCCTGGATCATCTCGGCCGGGGTGATGGGGATCGAGCCGAAGCGTTCGCATTCCAGCCCGCCGGCGACGTTGGCGAGGGTGGCCGAGTCTGCCCAGTCGATGCCGGCCGACCGGGCGACCGACAGGGTGGCCAAGAACATGTCGCCGGCGCCGGTGACATCGTAGACATGGCGCTCGCGCGCCTGGATCCACTGGTGCTTGCCATCGCGCGTGGCGAGGTAGACACCCTGCTTGTCCAAAGTGATGATCGCGGCCTGCAGGTCGACGTTTTCAAGCAGCCAGTTGGCGGCGGCCGTCCACTGCTGGGGCGTATCCACCGGCAGGCCACTAGCCCGGGCGGCTTCGGGGCGATTGGGCTTGAGCGCCGTTGCGCCGCGATAGCGGGCGAAACTGGGCAGGGGGCCTGGATCCACCAGCACGGGGATGCCCCGACGCTTGGCCATGGCGATGGCTTCCTGGCAGAGGTCATCGGTCAGCAGACCCTTGTCGTAGTCTTCAATGCACAGCACCTGGGCCCAGTCCAGGCCAGCGGAGATCTGGGCGACGACCTTTTTCGCGAGGTCCTGGCCGATGGGCGAGGCATCTTCGTAGTCCAGGCGCATCATCTGTTGCGGGTGGCGGTGCTGGGCCATGCCCACCAGGCGGACCTTGGCGACGGTGGGTCGCGAGTCGGTGGAGACCAGCGATGAGACATCGGCGCCGCAGGTGGTGAGCTGCTGCTGGATCTCCCGGCCGGCGAGATCCTGGCCGATCAGGCCGATGACGCGAACGTTCCCGCCGAGGCTGGCGATCCCGGCGGCAACCCGGCCGGCGCCGCCGAGTGCGGATTCTTCGTGGCTGAAGTGCAGCACGGGGACGGGGGCCTCCTGGGCGAGGCGTTGGGCGTTGCCGTAGAGGTAGCGATCGAGCATGAGGTCGCCCAGCAGTAGGACTCGCTGCGCGGCAAACTGGTCGACCATTCCTATCAGGTTAGAGGACATGGTGAGGATTTTACGGGGGGGAAGGGGATTGGGACAGGG
>JBBQTU010000091.1:0-15049 GCA_038213005.1 Tepidisphaerales bacterium
GGCCGGGGCGGCCGGGCCACTGTGGAATGCCCGGTCCCCGGGGCGCTGGCCTCGTGGCGTCGTGAGGCGTGTTTACTATGCGAGAGTTCTGACCTGGGATTCCGAGCCAAGTGAGCGCCAAGACTTGTGTGGAACAACGAGGGCAATGCCCCAGGCTTATGAAGTTCGCCCCGTTGGGGCTGAGAATTGGTGCCCGTTGATCTCGCGGGATGAGGGTCGGAATGCGGAGGCAAGCTGCGGGCGACTGGCTGCTGGGTGGTCCTCCCGGCGGCATGCCGCCTCGTTAAAGCGGTGGCATGCCACCACACTCCGAATTGATGGCGGGCGTGAGAGGGCGTGTGCAATTGGAGAGTTATCTTATCGCGATGGCTTACGCCCCGCCGCAGCGGGCAAGCTGTGGGCTACTGCGTGCCGCCCCTGGGGCTAAAGAAAGCCCCGCGAGAAGTGTCATGCACCCTTGCCCCGCCATCTACCTCACGCTCTGGCTCATCTCCAGCATCAGATCCTCAAGGGCGAGTTTCACGTTGACGTTGCCGTCCAGGTACATCTCCGTCTTCGCCAGCCGCTCGATGGTGTCGCAGACGAGTTGCATCTGGGTTGAGTCGGTCATGGTCGCCAGATGCCGGCGCAGCATCTCGGCCGAGAGCCGCAGATATAGCGCCAGCCCGGCACGCTTGGCCTGGTCGCCGCTGCCCAGCGGGTCGCGCTCGACCTGCTTTTCGGAATAGTCGGTCGCGGCCGACTCGAACCATTCGGGAAGGTTGGTGAATGGCCGGCGATGGAAGATCGCGCCCTCCATGGCGGCGCGCAGCTCGCGGGCCTTGTCGATCACGCCATCCTGCAGCCAGCGGATGGCGTTGCCCAGCGACCCCTGTGCCATGGCGGCCGCGTCTGCGGCAACATCGGCGGCATAGCCGCGGTGGACGAGCTGCTGGGTCACCAGCGCCTCAGGCAGCGGCGAAAACTGGAACACCTGGCAGCGACTGCGGATCGTCGCCAGGAGGGCAAACGGCTGATCAGTCAGCAGGATCAGCAGCGTGCGTCCCTGCGGCTCTTCGAGCGTTTTCAGTAGCGCGTTGGCTGCGTCGCGGGTCATCAGTTCGGCCTGTTCGATGACGAAGACCTTCCCGCGATTCATCATCGCCTTCATGCTCACCGGGGCGAGCACGGCATTGCGGATGACTTCTATGGAGAGGTCAATACCCTTGGATTTTCCGGTCTTGTCGTAGAGGCGGATCATCTCCTTGTAGACGCGGTGATAGTCCGGATGCGTGCCGGCCGGGAACAGTCGGCAACTGCCGCAGACGCCGCAGGCCTCACTCTCGCCGGGCTTTTCGCACAGGAACAGCATCGCCAGCGCCTGGGCGGTGGTGCCCTTGCCCACGCCTTCGGGGCCGGCGAAGACCAGCCCGTGTGGCAGATGATCGCGCGCCCACGCCAAGCGCAGCCGGCCGACGGCGTCGTCCTGTCCCAGGATGTCTGCAAAACGACTCATAGCTGCCTGACTGTACCCCGCCCCGCAATCCGATGGTAGTGTGGCGTTGCTGGTCTCTATGCGTACCCGTACAATTGGCCGAAGCTATGCGGAAGCCTTTGCTTATGGCGTGCGCGTTGGTCTTGGTCGGCAGCTCCCTCATCCGGGCGGAGCCGATGACGTGGGAACTGCGCGAGGGCTCGCGATGGGACCAGGTCACGGGCACCACCCGTCCCACCACCGCGCCGGCGCCCGACCTGGTTCTGAACGCCGCGGAGAAGATGATCGCGGCCGGACAGGGCAACCTGGGCGCCAAGAGCGCCATCCAGTGGCTTCTCGCCAATCCCAAGGATGCGCCCCAGCGCGACCGGGCGATCTTCCTGGTCGCCCAAGGCTACTTCGTCGACGGCAAACGCGTCGACGCGTTCTACTACCTCGACGAACTGATGGACGAGTATCCCGACAGCGCTTTTTACCAGCAGGCCCTCCAGAAGCAGTACGAAATCGCGGATGAGTACCTCAAGGGCTACAAGCGGGTCTTCCTCTGGTTCCCGATCCTGAGCGCGGAGGACGAAGCGGTGGACATGCTCTACCGCATCCAGCAGCGGGCGCCGGGCTCGCTTCTTGCGGAGAAGGCCCTGCTGCGAACGGCCGACTGGTACTACGCCAGCGGCGACTACGACCTGGCGGCCGATGCCTATGCCGCTTACGAGCGCAGCTATCGGCGCAGCCCGCATATCCCGCGTGTACGGCTCCGCCGGGCCTATTCCAACCTGGCGCAGTTCCGCGGCACCTGGTACGATCCCACCCCGCTGATGGATGCGCAGGCGCAACTGAGGGACATCGTTCAGGCCTATCCTGAACTGGCCGACCAGCAGGATCTCAGCGACCTGCTCAAACGCATCAACGAGACCTTCGCCGCGAAAATCTACCGGGCGGCCGACTGGTGCCGCCGCACCGACAAGCCGGATGCGGCCGTCTACTATTACCGCTTTGTGACCAGCACGTTTCCCGACACACCGGCCGCCGAGGACGCCCGCAAGCGCCTCAAGACCATGCCGCTGAGCGCTCTGCAGAAGGCGCCGCCACGCCCCGGCGATGGCTATTCGCCGCCCAAGGACATCTCCGGACCGGAGGGACGCTGATGACCAAGACAAAGATCCTCCTCATCGCCGCGACGCTGATCCCGCTGATCTCCACAGGCTGCGGCTATCACCAGAACAACGACAACAGCACCCAGCGCGGGTATGTCTGGCACTCGCTCTACCGGGAAGATATTCGCACCGTCGCGGTGCCGATCTTCACGAACAAGGACTTTCATCGCGGCATCGAGTTCCAGCTCACCAAGGCTGTGGTGACCCAGATGGAGTTGCAGACGCCGTACAAAGTCGTCGACCGTGAGAAGGCCGACACCATCCTCGAAGGCGAGATCACCACCGTCCGCAGCAATCCCCTGTCCCTGGACCGCACGACCGAACTGCCCCAGGAACAACTGATGACCGTGACGGTGAACTTCATCTGGAAGGATCTCCGCAGCGGCAAGATCCTCGTCGACCGCAAAGGCTTCACCCAGAGCACGACCTACTACCCGACCCTGGGCGAAAGCAGCTATATCGGCTCGCAGACCAACGCTGAGAAGCTCGGCCTGGCGATCGTCCAGCAGCTTCAGGCGCAGTGGTAGCCATGCTTCAAGGTCGCCAGCGTTACATCCAATACCTCCGTGGCCTGCTCGGCGGGCATCTGCCGGCTCCTGGAGTTGTTGAGGGCAAGATCACCCTGGGCTATGGCTCTCCCCTGCCGGCACTGATCCTGGGCGAGCGTGTCCCGCGATTCGAAATCCCCCTGCCGACAGCGACTGTCTGCGACTCGTTCGGGCATCAGCGCCCGGCCTACCGCGGGCTGCTGGGGCACGCGTGGGCCCGGGCCATGTGCCGCGGCTGGCAACCGGCGAGCCCCGAGATCCTGCAAAGCTGGTTCGTCGACCTGGCGGCGCGCATCGACGTGACGCATCTGCCGGCCGGGCCGGTGTCCGCTGGCCACGGCTTTGAACTGTGCCAGCAGGCGTGGTTCGCGCTGGCGGTGTACAGCGGCGGGGTCGCCTTCGAGCGGCCGGCCTGGACGCAGCTTGGGCACCAGGTCTTTGAGACTCTTCTGGCCGCGGGCCAGGCAGGCGGGCGCGGGACGTTCATGACGGCCGGGATGGACGACAATCTCGAATCCTGGTGGCACCACGAACTGGTGCTGCTGCACGCCGCGACCAGCTACGCCGCCCCGCGTCGCGACCCGCGATGGCAGTCGTTCCTGCAAAAATCGGCCGAGCATCACTTCGCCGAGACGCAGCCCGACCACGCGAGCACACAACCCTGGGGCATCCACGCGTTTCTGCTGTTCCCGCACACGATCTCGCTGGCCGACCAGATGATCCACGCCGCAGTCGTCCAGGGCGGCGGGCACCCGGAAGCTGTTTCCATGCTGCTGTTCGCCGATGCCTTGGACTGCGTCGAACGCGGAGAATGCTGAATGCTAAATGCTGAATGCTAAATGCTAAATGCTAAATGCTGAATGCTGAATGCTGAATGCTGAATGCTGAATGCTAAATGCTAAATGCTGAATGCTGAGAGAGCCGAGCGGTTAACGGGAGCCCGTCTTTCCACTTTCCATTTTCTACTTTGCTCTTTCTACTATCCCGCGACCGTTCCTTCATTGATGACTTACGTGCGATCGGAGGGGCAAGATGCGCACGTTTTTCAGGGGTGGGGGGAGGGGGTCGGGAAAGCAGTTCTGATAACGACTTACGCGCGATTCGGGGGGGCAGATGCGCGAGTTTCATGTCGCCGAGGCGATTGAATGTAAGTCGAACCGGGACGGGGGCTGGCACATTTGCGATAGCAGCATGTTAGTATAAAACAAGGATCGCAAGTCCGACGGATTGTCGTAGGAGCACAGGGGCTGCTATTGCCGGTTGATGGCCTGATATTTACTTGTCAAAGAGCACCTTGGTGGGCGCGCACGCTCAGCGGCACGATTACGTTTGATGAGTATATGATAGGTAGATTGACGGGTCAAGTCCGACTGGAGAAATCTCTCGTATTCCGGTCCCAGGTCGTCTTAGGCCATCATTGCCGACCGCGAGGTCCAAGTGCATCGCCGTATTGTGTCGAATGAGGATAGCCGCACGCACAGGACCATGTCGGCGTTTGCCTCGACGTTGCCTTTAGGCTACAGTAATGCATGTGACAAGTGACGAAGTCGAAGTTCGTCTCTACCAACTGCCCGACGGGAATTGCCCGTTTGAGGAGTGGCTGGACTCCCTGAGAGATCAGACCACGCGGATGCGAGTGGATGCGAGGATTGCCCGAATCCGGTGCGGCAACTTCGGTGACGCAAAGCCCGTTGGAGGCGGCGTGCATGAACTGCGGCTTCCGTTTGGAAGCGGCTACCGAGTTTATTATGGGCGTGAAGGAAACCGAATCGTCGTTCTGCTGACCGGCGGTGACAAGCGACGCCAGGCGGCCGACATCAGGCTTGCCCAGACGCTCTGGCAGACGTACATGAAGGAGAATCCCCATGCCAACCACTGACTACAAGACCAAACTGCTTGACCGGCTGGCCGACTCGAAATACGCGGCGGGGTATCTCAATGCGGCATTGGCTGAGGGCGAGGATGTCTTCCTCCTGGCACTTCGCGACATAGTCGAAGCTCGCGGCGGCATGACCTGGCTGGCCAAGAGCACGCGCCTGAATCGGGTAACCCTCTATCGCCTGCTTTCGGGGCGAGGCAACCCCACCCTCGCCAGTCTGAGTGTGATCATGCTGGCGATCGGCCTTGAACTCGGCTGCCACCCGTCCCCACGACACCGACGCAGCGCGGCGTGAATGGTCCGTACACGCTGCCGCGATTCTGGGCCACCGGAGTGCCGGGCGCGGCTCTGAAATCTGAGCCGTGTTGCTGACTTTCGACCAGCCTCAGCCTGCTGTACCATGCCTGCAATCATGTACGAGGGAAGAACTCAGAAGCTCGCCGACTTTGCCGCATGGGCCGCTCAGAACATCACTGGCGACGAGAAATCTCAGGCGCATATCTTCCTCGACCGACTCTTCCAGGCCTTCGGCCAGAAGGGATGCCTCGATGTCGGCGGCTCCCCCGAATATCGCATCCGCAAAGCCGATGAAGACGGCGGCGGCATCGCCTTCGCCGATTACGTCTGGAAGCCTACCGTGCTGATCGAGATGAAGAAGCGCGGGGCCAACGTCAGTAGAGCAGAGCTGGTTGTCGCGGCTCGATCAGGGGCGACTCACCATGGTCAATCTGGTCAAGCAACGCCTGCACCTCCTCGTCTGTCCGGTCTGTGACAAACCTGAACATGGACGCGCGCACGTAGTCTCGACTCAGATCGATAGTCTGCCACCGCCTGCCCAGCTTTTCGCACGCTTCGCCTGTGGTGCCGCTGCCGCCGAAGATGTCCAAGACCATATCTCCCGGATCAGTCAGAAATTTGATAAAGAACTCGGGCAATCCGAGAGGAAACCGCGCAGGATGGGGCTGGACCTCGAACTGCCGGCACAACCTGGCATAGTTTCCGTTGCTTTCGCTGTTTGATAACTGCAGCAAGTTGGGCGGGATGGCACCACCGTTATCTTTACCAAATCCGCTGCCAATATCGTGTCCCGAGGGCCGCTCCTTGGGCGTATAGAATCCGGCAGGATCCTCCAAGAGTTTCTTCATTCGCGCGGAATAAGGGGCCAGCACTCTGGATATGTCCGCTTTCGGCCACTCGGTCTTGCTGAGCCACCAGAGCGTATTCACTGAGTCCTTCGCCCGCAGCTTCCTCTTGTTAACCCACTCGATCGGGGATGGCAGCTTGCTGGGATTATGCCAGTAGAACTCTTCGGCGAGGTGAAATCCGCAATCATCAACATGCCTAAGGAGAACCCGGAACTGGTATAATGACCGCACCGGCACTCCGCGGCGATATGCGCCGCCGAGATCCAGCACATAGCTACCGGTCGGGCGAAGCACTCGCCGCACCAGGGGTGCAAACGACAGGAGCCAGTCGACGTACATGTCTTGGTCGAGGTTGCCGTAAGCCTTTTCGCGAAGCAACGCGAATGGTGGCGAGGTCATTACCAAATCCACCGACTCCTCAGGAAGATCGCGCAATAACTCTAGAGAGTCTCCGACACACGCTTCCCCCAGTGATGTCCTATACAGAGGCCCGGTCATAGTCATCCGTACTCCTCTAGACTGTAGACTCCGCTCGCCAGCATCTTCCACAGCAGGGTGGCCGCGAAATAGACTTCACAGTCCATCTCTCTGAGCTTCTCGATCTCGGCCACATTTTCGCCTGTACCGATGATGTATGCGACCCATTGCCTGGCATCCACATCACCGTGCAAAGCTGCTTTCATGTCATCGGCGGTGGCATTGGCCCCTTTACGCAGCGCAAATGCCAAGCCGGGACGGGCAGCATCAGCAACATCGCAGAACCACTTGACCGCGTCAGGGCGGTGCTCCCGAGCCAATTTTGCCAACGCCCTGGCCGCTTCCACGCGGATACCGTCGGGACGAGCGGTGAACGCCGAAGCCAACGCCTCAAACGCTCTGACAGTCCGGTGCTCCCCAAGAGCCCACGCTGCGCTCGCGCGTACGTCTGCATGCTCCTGCTCTTCCGCAAGTGTTGCCATCAGCAACGCCTCCGAACGAGACGCCTTCACTTCAGCCAGTACAATGCAGCATTCCAGACGGTTCTCTGCAAATGGATCCTTCAGTGTCTGCTCAAAGAAAACCCATCCCGCTGCCGCATCATGCCTGGCGAGGCTCGCGGCAGCCTCCAGCCGGATGAAGACATGTTCTCCGCTATCATTGAGTCTTCGCAGCAGAGCGGTGTCCACGGACTCGAGTTTGAACCCGGAGAGAGCTTTCGCCGCAGCAAACCGTATTCGCTCATTCGCCGAGTTCAGCTCCCCAACGTAGTGCGTCGCTCCCACTCTTGGGCCCAGCGGAACCGCGCGCGTAATCGGTACGACTGCGGCCACCACCTGGTGGGAAGCGACCGTATCGCCCGGCTGCACCTGTGGCGTCAGCCTCATTCCACCTGCACCCGCGAGACGAAAGGATATCTTGCGCTGGTCTGTGGTGCGGGTGTACTGCAGCTTGCTTGCATCAGCAATCGTCACCGTGCCGGGGTCGCTGGCAACCCGCACAGGCCATTCAATTTGCTTCTCGGCGCCTTGGGAGGCCGCCTTTGCAGCCGTGATCTTCGCATGACCCCGATCAGCCGCGAGCTTAAGGTCACCAACCCGCACATACTGGATGATCGACGCGACCTCCCAGTCGGTAATTCCCACCCCGGATCGAGCGCAGACGGGGAACGCCATGTAATCATCGTCCGCAAGACCATAGGACCAGTGACGTTCAGCACGTCCCGTCGAGTGCGAGCCGCTGAGCTTGAATTTGCTCTTGGCCCGCACTTCAACCCGTTTGGCATCATCGACGCACAGAACATCGGGAACACGCCAGCCCTTGATGCGCGTACTCTTCCAGAGCTTGAAGTCGTCAGAACCACGCTCCAGAATCAATGGATCGTGTCCCTGCTGACGAAGATCGCGCACAACCGCTCGTACCCCAGTTGCTCCCATTGAGATGTACGACAGGAATTCCGCATCGCTCTTGAATGAGCCAGAACGTTTCGCTGCCGCAGGCTCTTTAGACGTGTTGTCATTGCTTTTCTCAAGGCCCATAGCGTTACCATACCAACAGCCCGGCCAACTCGCCACGGGCAGCGGCCAGACACCTCCCCGTCAGAACGGACCGCAGACACCCAGGTGGCGCGTACCGACACCGTCTTCGACACCTTCCCCTGGCCGCAGTCGCCGACGAAGAAGCAGATCGACGCCATCGCTCAGGCCGGCCGGGAGATTCGCCGCGTCCGCGTTGAAGCGCTCAAGGTCCTGGACGGCGGACTCCGCGCCCTGTATCGCACCCTGGAACTCCCCGGCCGACATCCCCTCAAAGACGCCCACGCCGCCCTCGACGCTGCCACCCTGGCCGCCTACGGCTTCTCCGACAAGAAGGACCTGCTCCAGCAACTGCTCGACCTCAACCACGCCGTCGCCGCGAAGGAAAGGGCCGGCGAAGCGATGACCGCCCCCGGCATTCCCACCAGCTACGGAACGGATACCAAGACACTGATCACTGACGATTGCATCAAGCCATAGAAAACAGAAGACTTTTTATCCGCCCAGTTGAATACAACCTCGATTAACGCCCGGTTGAGTACAACCTTGATTTACACAGATTGCAGAGACAGACACAAAAGCCTTGTTCTGTTTCCTCAATCTGTGAAAATCTGTGTCAATCGAGGCCGTACCCGGCCGGGCGGATAAACCTCTTTGTCTGCGGCTTGCCACGCTGGAACATTCCCACCATCCGGCCAGCGCGGAACGGACACCAAAGCACTCATCACCTACCATTGCATCAAGCCATAGAAGACGAAGAGTTTTTATCCGCCCGGTTGAGTACAACCTCGATTCACGCCCGGTTGAGTACAACCTCGATTTACACAGATTGCAGAGATAGACGCCGAAGCCTTGTTCTCTGTCCTGAATCTGTAAAAATCTGTGCAAATCGAGGCCGTACCCGGCCGGGCAGATAAACCTCTTGAAAGGAGAACCAATGACCGAGACAACCCCAAACTCCACGCGCAACCCCAAGACCTACGCCATCATCGGGGCCGCCATGGAGGTACATCGCGTCTTTGGGTGCGGCTTTTCCGAGCCGGTGTATCAGGAGGTCATGGCCAGAGAGATGACCCTGCGGCAGATTCCCCATGAAAAGGAGAAGCCGATTGTCATCTACTACAAAGGACAAGCCCTGGAATGCACCTATCGCGGCGACTTCCTTTGCTTTGGCGAGATCATCGTCGAACTGAAAGCGTTAGATCGGATTACCGGCGTCGAGCGGTCCCAGGTCATCAACTATCTGAAGGCCACTGGGCTCAAGGTCGCATTACTGATCAACTTCGGTGCCGACAGCCTCGAATACGAGCGGATCGTTTTGGATGCAGAATAGAACACTTTTTATCCGCCCGGTTGAATACAACCTCGATTGCACCCGGTTGAGTGCAACCTCGATTTACACGGATTATGAAGACAGACACACAGGGCTTGTTCTCTTTCTTCAATCTGTGAGAATCTGTGCAAATCGAGGCCGTACCCGGCCGGGCGGATTGACTATCTTCAAGCGGCGGCCAGCCGGAAGCTTTCTCAAACCGCACCGTCTTTTGCCCGGGGACCACCCCACCGCTCACGCCAGACCCTCTCCCACTGCGAGGGGTGATTCGTGAGGGGCCATTCGGCCGCTGCGGTTACGGGACGGAGCCTAGTCGAAGTTTGCCTTGCAGCCGCTGTGCGAGACCGGGAGGTTGTCGGCGTAGAGGTGGCCGACGTCTGAGATGCCGACGGCGCGCGGGACGGCCCAGGTCGTTGATCGCTCGTCGATGAGGATGGTGGTGACGCTCGTGGGCGGCATCCAGAAACTCGACCACATCAAGGGCAGCGGGATTTCCAGCAGGTGCGCCAGCCACCACAGGCCAAACCCGCCGTGGCAGAAGATGGCGAGCTGGTCGCGGCTGGGCTTGTGGATACGATAGCGGCCGCCTTCGCGGATGTAGCCGTGGGCGGCCAGGAGCGCATCGGACCCGCGCTGCACCTTCTCAAACGCTTCGCGATAGAGCGGGTCGCTGAAGATCGGCATCTCGTGCCAGTTGTCGCGCGTCGGCAGGGGAAGATTCTCGCGGATGATCTCGCCCGGCGTGTCCCAGACGGCCAGGCGGCCCCATGGTTCCACGACCACCCCGCAGCCCAGTTCCGCCGTCCAGTCCAGCGTCACGGGGACCAGCCCCGTGAGCTGCTGCGTATATTGGCAGGTGTGTTTCGCCCGGCCGAGCGGCGAGCAGTAGAGGTGCGTTAGGTTGGCCTTGGCCATACGCCGACCCAGCGCCTGGGCTTCCAGGTGCCCGACGGGCGTGAGGGTGTCGTTGGCATAGTCAGGGTCGGCGTGACGAATGATGTACAAACGCATAGTGGATACTGCTCGGATTATTTCGCGATGACGTAGTCGATGTCGCCGACGGCCGGCACGATGCCGAGCTTGGCACCTTCGGCGAGAAGTTGATTGATGGCGCGCCGCCCGGGGTCGCCGTAGTCCAGCGTCCAGTGGTTGACGTACATGCCGACAAACTGGTCGGCCAGGTCGCGGTTCAGATCCCGGCCAAACTGCAGGGCATATTCAACGGCCTCGCGGCGATGGTCGAGACTGAACTGGATCGACGCCTTGATGATGTCGGTGACTTCCTGCATCGTCGGGTGGCCCAGGTCGCGGCGGATGCAGTTGCCGCCCAGCGGCAGCGGCAGGCCGGTCTTCTTCTGCCACCAGACGCCCAGGTCAACCACCAAGTGCAGCCCGCTCTTCTCGTAGGTGAGCTGGCCTTCGTGGATCAGCAGGCCCGCATCGGCCTTGCCATCCTTCACGTACTGCGGAATCTGGTCGAACATGACGACTTCGTAGTCGAAAGCCTCACCGGCCTTGCCGATACAAAGCTGCAAGGCAAGGAATGCCGTCGTGAGCTTGCCGGGGATAGCGATCTTCTTGCCTCGCAGGTCGGCAAGGTTCATCGGGCTGCGTGCGACCACCATCGGGCCATAGCCATCGCCCATGCTGGCGCCGCAACTGGTCAGGGCGTATCGGTCGGCAACGTACGGATAGGCGTGAATGGAGATCGCGGTGATCTCCAGTTCGCCCGTCATCGCCCGCTGGTTGAGCGTCTGGATGTCCTGCAGCACATGGTTGAAGCGATATCGCCCGGTCGGCAGCAGGCCCTTGGCCAGGCCGTAGAACATGAACGCATCGTCTGGATCGGGCGAATGGCCTAGCTGGAGTGTCATGGTGTTCATATCTATCTCATCGAGACCCAAGAGGCCGCTCAGAGGGCGACAGGGTGTCTGGTCGGGCGCATTGGGCGGCCGGCCTATTGGCCGGGCCGATCGGTCGGCAGCGGCGGCGGGACGGGATTATGACGCTGCGCGGCAGATGCGCCAAACCGTTCGCGGCGCAGGGCCTCGTCAAAGGTCTCGGTCACGATGCGGTTGGTGACGGCATCGGGCGGGACAGAGACCGGCGACGCTTTGCCTCCCGGCAGCGGCACCGCGCGCACCGGGCGAGCCGATTTCGCCTGCGCGAAAATCTGTCGCGAGATGCCGAACCCGCGCCATGCCTGCATGATGATGAAGGCGGCCATGATGACCGACCAGGTGGCGCGCAGGTAAAGCGCCCATCCCGCCAGCGCGGCACCACCGATCAGGCCGATGATTGAGACGATCATCAGGCTGCGCTCATAGCGCATAAAGAACCAAAGCAGCGACTGGAGAATCTGCCCGCCATCGAGCGGGAAGATCGGCATCAGGTTGAAGATCAGCAGCAGAAGATTGATCTGGGCAAGGTGATAGAGAAAGATCGCCAGCCCGCCGGTCTCAGGGCCGAAATAACTCGCGGCAATGGTGATCGGTGCCAGGATGACGTTCACCAGCGGCCCGGCGAAGATGCTCCACAGCACCGCGCCCGGCCGATGCGGCGGACTGACGAACGCCACGCCGCCCAGTGGCCAGAGGACGATCAGATCGGCCTTGCCGCCGACCGACTTGCAGGCCAGGGCATGCCCGAACTCGTGCATCAGGACGATGCCGAAGAGGGTGCAGTATTCCAAGGCCGCCCAGTACGTGCTCGCACCGACTTCGGTGTAGGCCGCCGTGCGCAGCTTGATCATGAAATACGCCGCCACCGCCCAGGTCCAGTGGAGGTAGACCTCGATGCCGAACAGGCGGAACAGCTTCAATGCGCCATTTTGACTGACCATATCTCAAGCCTTCCACGGAATGCTGAATGTAAATGCTAAATGCTGAATGCTGAATGAAACCAGCACCCCGCTGGCGGTATTTCTGCTTTCTGCATTTAGCATTCAGCATTTAGCATTCAGCATTTCCTTCTGCATTTCCTTCGTCAACTTCTTCTTCACGCCTCACCATCTGCGCAAATGGCCCATACCCCGTGCACAGGTGCAGCGAATCCGCTGGGGTATACTGCGGATGCTCTTTCATCGCCAGCAGCAGACGCCGCATGCCCTCGCCGATGCCCCAGTTCGACCGGATGCCATCGACATCGACCATTACAGGATAGGGACCCACCAGGGCATCGGGCACGACCATCCAATTGCTGCTCTTGGCATCCCAATGATAGAGGCCTGACTGCTCAAGCATACGCAGCAGCCGGCCGGTGCGATGGAACAGCGATTGTCGGGCATCGGCAGGCAGTTCGTCCAGATTCACGTTCGAGAGCGGCTCGCCGGTGAGACGTTCATAGACGATGACGGCGTCGGTGACATAGCCCAGCACTCGCTTTTCCATCAATAGCAGCGGCCAGGCCGTGGGCAGGTCGCGGTGAACCAGGCTCCAGCTCTTTCGCCAGGCCCGGCGGGCGCGAGAGCCGCGCCCGATCTCGCTGAGAAACCGCACCCACTTCTTGCGACGCGGGCGTTTGACGATCACGTCAACCGGCCGGCCGCCCAAGACAACCTGCCCGGTCAGCACATCCCCGCTGGGACTGCGCTTCAGGATATCGAGCTGATCGGCCTCGATGCGTTTCAACAGGTTGGGCCATTCGCGCTGCCAGTGCTGGGTCTGGACCGACAACTGGCTGATCGGCGCCCATCGGCGCGGATGCTTGGCGTAACGGAAACAGACGCCCCGCCACGGACCGTCCGCGAGCCGGCCGAAATACTGGTTCTCGCCCATGATCCGCGACTGCATTTTTCGCAGGTGTTTTGACCACTGGCGATTTCGCAGAGGGAGAAAGTCGCTGCCGGCCAGTAGCCGCCAGGCGCGGAGCAGGTCAGTCCGCGTGGCGACGCCATGCACGCTCAGGCCCAGCTTGAGCATGTCCCGCAAGGTCACACCCTTGCGATGCAGCGGATAGGCGTCAATGAGGTAGACCGCGGCATCTCGCACCAGAAAATTGCCCATGTGCAGATCAGAGTGTCCCAACTGGGCCCGGCCAAGCTGCTGGACAATCGTGACAATCTGCCTGGCGATGCCGCGATGGTCAGGAATATCGCGCCCTTCGAGGCGACAGCGCGTAACCAATTCATCCAGTCGCTCGGCCGGCTCGATCGCTTCGAGCACAACCGCATCCCCCTTTTGGCCGCCGACGCTGAATCCCATCAGCACCGCGACCGCACGCGGGCTGGAGACGGCGGCCTTCTGCAGCCACTGGAGGCGTGTGAACTCGCGCATCGCCAGACTGCCGCGCATGAGCTTGCGCCACCGGTTGGGGCGATGGGGATAGAACTTGATGACAAACGGCTTACCGCCGGCTTCAAAACGCCAGACCTGTCGAGTCGGATGGCGCTTGAGGCACGTACCGGTCGTCTCCAGATCCTTCAGAGCTTTTTCAACTTCGGCGGCGTTCAATGGCATTCCAGTGTTTGGCTTTGCGGTGAGGTTCCGAACAGCGCTGAGCCGACCCGGACAATGGTCGCGCCCTCGGCGATGGCTAGCTCGTAATCGTGGCTCATGCCCATGCTCAGCTCGCGAAAAACCGGCGAGCCCAGGCGAGATCGCAATCGCTCAAAGAGCTCCCGCGTGCGAACAAACGCCCGTCGGACGCGGTCGGCATCGCCCGTCAGTTCGGCCATGGTCATCAGCCCGCGAAGCTCCAAGCTGCGCTTGCCTGCCAGCGCCTCGGCGAGTGCCGGCGCATCGCCGATCGCACAACCATACTTCTGCGGTTCCTCGCTGGCGTTGACCTGCAGCAGGATCGGCACTCTCTGCTGCATTTTAGCGGCGAAGGCGTCGATCTCTTCGGCGAGTCGCAGCGAATCCACGCTGTGAACCATCGCCACATGCGGGATGACATCGCGCACCTTGTTCCGCTGGAGATGCCCGATCATATGCCAGCGAACGCCGGCGGCATCCTGCCTGGCCGGCAGTATCTCCGCCAGGCTCCGCAGGCGATCCTGCAGGTCCTGCACGCGATTTTCGCCCAGGTCGCAGAGTCCCAGCTCGATGGCGTGGCGGATCTGCGACGGATCGACGGTTTTGGTCACCGCCAGCAGCAGCACGTCATCAGCCTTCCGCCCGGCGCGCGAGCAGGCATCCGCGATGCGCTGACGCACCTCGGCAACCCGGCGGGCCAATGTCGGCTCAATTTCCACGCTGGATCGCGATTATAGGAATGCCCGCCACGCGGTCCATTGCGATGGCTGGACTATCGCGGCGCGGTGCTCAGTATTTCGGGAACGATCCTGGGCAAGGTGCGAGACAAGTGGAACCTGCGCGTCAGCGCCCACTGATCCGCCACATTGCCGTGGGCGCATTGCCTTGCGCGCATTGAACGGCGAGGCAATTGTGAGGACAATCACCCGCTATGAGTTTTCAGCTCGGATTTATCGGCGCGGGAAACATGGCCGAGGCCATCGCCCGCGGTGTCACCGGCAGTGGACTGCTTAAGCCCACGGAGATTCT
>JBBQTU010000092.1:0-14954 GCA_038213005.1 Tepidisphaerales bacterium
CTCGCGGTCATGTCCGGCGTGATTGACCTCAAGAGCGGCCAGGTGAATGCGCAGCTTCGGCAGGTGGATTTTGATCAGGGGATGTTGCGCGTGCTGCCACGGACGGTCCGGCGCTGGTGCGAGGATCACCAGCTTCGCGGCGTCGTGCGCGTCCCGTCGCTGGTCTATACCCCGGCCGCGGCCGGAACATACGGCTTTAGTGTGCAAGTTGAGTTCGACAAACTCGGATTCATCCTGCCGCCAAGTTACTGGCTATCGCGACAGGAGACGCGCAAGCTGGAGATGGTGCAGTCGTCGCTGCAGTTGTTTGGCCTGCTGGACATCAACCGCTGGCCCACGCAGGCAACCGGTGGCGACCACGCGCCGCTGGTGCCGGTGCAGATGGTGGATTATCTGGCGCAGCGTCTACAGTCGACGCCCATCAGCCTTGCGGGGGTGGCGGGGGCGATCGTCTTTACCGATCAGGGGATCGACATCGAGCGCCTGCAGGGAGAGCTTGAGGGAAACGAGGTGGTCGTGACGGGCCGCCTGGATGGTTACGATCCGCTGAAGGGCTATGAGCCGGATGGGCCGGCGAGATTTCACATTACCACCGGACCGGGTAAGCAGCTCCGCATTCCGCCGACGCCGCGGTTTATGACATGGATGCCGGAGGGTGTCCGCAACCTCTATTCGCAGTTTCTTCCCGTGGGGTACTGCACGCTCGACCTCGTTGTCACTCGCCCCACGGCCGGAGCGGAGGTCCAGACCACCATCACGGTCGATGTCGATCACACTACATTTGTCTATGACGAGTTTCCCTATCCGCTGGAGGATTGTGACGGCCGGTTCGTGTTTGGGCTGGATCCTGGCACCGGCATCAAGAAGATGACGATCGATCATCTCCGCGGGCATGGCGTGACCGGCGGGCCTAATGAGAAGTCGTTCATTGAGGTTAACGGCAAGGTCGGGCCCTTCATCAAGCACGGGATCGGCGTGGATGTTTTGGTCGCGGGGAAGAAGATTTCGTCCGAGCCGGCGCTGCGCAAGGCGTTTCCCGATGAGGTGAAAGAGGCGTTCGAGATATTCGGGCCGATGGACTATGCCAGCAGGCGGCGGCAGACCGGGATCGCCGAGCCGCCGCTGACGGTCACCGAGCAGATCGAGTGGCCTCGCTTCACGGCGGACTTCACTGCCCATGTTCAGCGCGCGGCCGGGGTCGGCAATCGGACCTTCACAGACATCGGCATCGACGTGCTGCACGCGTGGGGGTCGCTGCGGACGTTTCCCTATCCTCTGGAGGACCTCGCAGGCAACCTGCGCATCTACAAGGGAGTCCTGACGCTTTCAGATGTTCACATGAAGCGCAACGGGGCCACACTTCGCATGGATGGCACCGTCGCGTTCGGCGACCCGGCGAAGCCCGACCTTCGAATCAAGGCCACTGATGCTCCGATTGATGATGACCTGCTTGGCGCAATGCCCGCCACGGAACGATCATGGCTGGTGAAGTCCGGGCTGCGCGGGGCGATCAACATTGACGGCCGGATTTTCTTTTCCCAAGAGCAGCAGTCGCGCGGGCATGACACCGACTTTGACCTGGGGATCACCCTGAAGGGCGGGTCGATCCAGTTGAAGGATCCGGCGCTGACGATTGATCCGCTGGCTGGTGAGTTTCGCCTGCATCCGGCGCGGCTGGAACTCCAGCATGCAACCGGCCGGCGCGGCGAGGCCGATGTGCAGGCCAAGGGGGACATTGCCTGGCCCGAGGGCGATGTGAGCCTGCAGATGCACGTCGCGGCGAAGAAGCTTCTCCTGGATATGCCCCTGTACAACCTGTTGCCGGAGGATGCGAAGGCCGCATGGCGGCAACAGAAGCCCGAGGGAACGGCCGACGTTGTCCTGGACTACACCGGCCACCTCGGGTCGCCCGATACGGCGTCAACCACCCGCGATTCCGCCTCAACCACCCGCAATGCGGCGTCGCAGCCCGCCACTGCCACGCCTGCCCCGGGGGCGTCGCCTGACAGCATCCGCCTGGAAATTGTCCCACGCGAACTCGCGATTACGCCCGAGGTCTTCCCGATTCGCCTGACTGCTCTGGGCGGCAAGGTTGTCTTCGCCAATGGGCAGGTTCAACTGCAGGATATGAGTGCTCGCCGCGACGAGACGCGCATCGGCGTCTCCGGGTCCGGGCAGACAGGCGAGCGGTCCGACTTCACTCTGAAGATTGACGCCGAAGCGATGCAACTGGACAAGGCGCTACTCAAGGCGTGTCCTGAGGCCGTCAGCGCGATACTGAACGGCCTGGGCGCCACCGGGGTGGTGGACCTGCATCTGAGCAACCTGCGAGTGCGAGACACCGACCCTGACCGGGCGCCCGCATTTGTGCAGCATCGGATCATGGCGTCGACACAGGCGACGACCCGTCCGGTCGATGTGGAGTTTGAAGGCACGATCGGAATGAAGGGGACGAACTTCGATATTGGTCTGCCGGTGACCGACGTGCGGGGCGACCTGTCCATCAAGGGCAGTGTCATGGCCAGCCGGCTGACGGCTTTCAGCAGCGATGCCAATCTTGTCAGCTACCACGTCTCTGGAATCACCGGTGGCCCGCTCACGGCTCACGCGGCCAAGGCGCCGGCGCTGGATCGGATCTACATTCAGAATATCCGAACCGGCCTGGCTGATGGCGTGCTGGCCGGGGCGTTCACCATTGACTGGTATGATCGCGCCAATTCACGGTATGCGGCCGACCTGGTACTCAAGGATGCGTCGCTGAAGGAGCTCATGCCTGGCGAGCAGGCGTTTGGCGACGCCCGGATGAGCGCCAGTCTCAGGGCCGATGGCGAACTGTCGGCCAACGGCTACCGCCGCGGAGGCGGCTATGTGCGCGTTGACGGGAAGGCGATGTACAAGGTCCCTCTTCTGCTCGGGCTCGTTCAGATGGTCGATCTGGCCCTGCCGATTACCGAGCCGATGAACCAGGTCAGCACTGACTACGTTCTGGACAACTCGAAGATCCGCATCGAGAACATGGAGATGCGCTCTCCCACGACCATCATCCGCGCCACGGGAACGGTCGACCTGAGCACTCGCCGGCTGGACCTGATTCTGACGACTGACAGTCCTCGGAAGATCACCATCCCCGTGTGGAGCAAGCTCATGGCGGATCTGAAGAAGGAACTGTTCCAGATTCGCATGCAGGGCTCGTTGGAGGAACCCAAGGTCAGCACTTTGCCGCTGCCTACGCTTCGGGCGACGATCGATCAGGTGTTCCCTGCGGACAAGCCCGCCAAGCCGCCGGCAAAGTAAGCCGGCGAGTCAGCTTCAGGCCGGCTCTTCGGCAAGCACTGTCGCTTTGGCCACGAAGGCCGAAGCGTGCAGGGGTTCGGGTTCGATGCCGATGGGCTGCAACCGGCGGCGGAAGATCACGCGGAAGCTGAGCAGGGCCGCAATGAACGTGAGGGCCGCCAGAACGAAACCCACCAGGATCGAGCCGATGGTCCACGCCAGCAGCAGATGCGGGGTCTCGGAGAGCAGCACGGCGAGAGTGATTCCCTTTTCCGGCAGTGTTGGCAGGCTGCCCTGCATCAGGAACTGACCCACGCAGATGGCGGCGGCGATCATGGCAAGATTCACCGGCGGCAGCGAGGCCTGGGTTCCGGCGATGACCGATACGGGGTGCAGGTGCAACTTGCGTGCGGCATAGAGGGCGGCGACGGTCTGCAGGCCGTAGATCGGCAGATTGGCGATGAAGACGCCGACGGCCAGCCCGGTGGCGAACATCGTTCGCCCCGTGTCATCCTGCCGCAACTGCCGCCACGCCTGACGGGGGCTGACCCAGGAGATCGCGTCCTTCAGGATCGAGACTGGCGCCGCGCCGCCCGGCCACTGGCGATGCGGCCAGGGGGCCAGTGCCCGCAGCAGCAGTCGGCCGTGCATGGTCAGGGCCCGCAGCGAGTCGTAGATTGGCTTGAAGTGGCTGACGCGCTGGCCTGCGGGGAGATAACGGCACGCGACGGGCACCTGATGGATGGGGCAACCTGCCCAGCCGGCGCGGGCGATGATCTCGGTTTCATAACCGAATCGCTGGGCGCGGCACTTGACCTTGCTGACGAGTTTGAGCGGGTAGACCCGCATGCCGCACTGGCTGTCGCTGACATGGACGCCGCTTTCGATGCGGAGCAGATGATTGGACACGCGGCGGCCGAACCGGCTGCGGGCGGGGTAGTCGACGGTGGCGGCGTCGCGATTGCCAAGGATCAGAGCTGTGGGAGTGCGCTGGGCCATTTCAATAAGCTGGGGGATTTGTTCGGGATCGAGCTGGCCGTCGGTGTCCAGGGTGAGGGCGTGGGTGTAACCGGCCTTGGCGGCGGCGGCGAATGCGGTGCGAAGGGCGGCGGCCTTGCCGCGGTTTCGTGGATGCCGCACCACGCAGACGTCCACGGTCCGGTCGGCCGAGGCGAAATCGGTGAGGATCTGGTGGCTGGCATCGGTGCAGCCGTCGTTGACGATGAGCATGGGGAGGCCCATGGCCTCGATTCGTGCAAGGATGTCAACGAGGGTCGCGGCGTTGTTATACGTCGGCGCCACCACTACCGGGACGAAATCCGCGTCGATCACCATAGGCTTCTTTTGTACAAAACGCCGCCCGTCTACCCGAGAATGGCCAGGCACTGTCCTCAATATACATTGTAACACGAAACCCGCAGGACAGGGGGGGCGGGTCAACACGCCAGCGATTCCGAGGTCAGTTCGCCCATCGATCCATTCGTAGATGGACTCGTGAAGTGTGTTCGGTGAAACTTGGTGCGATGTCTGATTGGCCGCATTTTATGCTCCTGCCTGGCCTGCATGGGACGGACGACCTCTGGGGGCCGCTCCTGGCGGTGATTCCGGCCGAGGTGCCGCGCAGTGTCGTGGTCTATCCGACCGATCGGCCGCTCTCGCGAGAAGAGCTACTTGAGGTGATTGAGCGAGCGGTGCCGGCGGGCGCTGAACTGGTGGTGGTCGGCGAGTCCTTTTCCGGCCCGCTGGCGGTCGAATTCGCTGCGCGGCATGCCGGGCGGGTGAAGGGGCTGGTCCTGTGCGCGAGCTTCATTCGGACGCCGTGGCCGGGGTGGGTGTGTCGAGCGGTGGCGGTGGTTGCGCGGTATCTCATGCGGCCGATGATGCGCTTGCGCGGATGGCTGCCGGATCGCTGGGCGGATGCCACGGTCGGCCGGGCGGCGCAGGATGCGCTGCGGCATGTGACGCCGCAGGTGCTGGCATCGCGACTGCGGCTTGTCGCGGAGACGGATGGCCGGGGGGCCTTGAGTCGGTGTCTGATGCCAGTGGTGTATCTGCAGGCATCGGGCGACATCGTGGCTCGGCCGCGATGTCTGCGTGAGATACTCAAAATCCGGCCGGAGACTCATGTCGCGGTGCTGGACTGTTCGCACATGGTGCTGCAGCGGCGGCCGCGTGAGGCGTGGGCGGCCATCTGCGAGGGAGTTGCCTTGTTCCTGCCTTTGACCTCGTGAGCGGCTTATCGTAGCGTCAAGCTAGTGATTGAGATGAACCCATCTTCCGCGACGGGCGCGTTTATCGCCCTGGGTAGCAACCTGGGGGATCGTGCGGGCAATATTGCACGGGCGGTCGAGCTTCTGAGGCGGATGCCTGGCGTCGAGGTTGTCGCGGTGTCGCCGCTGCTGGACAACCCGGCCGTTGGCGGCCCGGCCGACTCACCTGCGTTCCTGAATGGCGCCGCGGAACTCCGCACGACTCTCAAGCCGGTTGAAGTGCTCCACGCCCTGCTGGCGGTGGAGAAGCAGCTTGGGCGTACTCGGGACGTGCATTGGGGGCCGCGCACGATCGACCTGGACCTGCTGCTCTATGGCGATGCTATTGTGGAGAGGCCGGAACTGACACTCCCGCATCCGCGGATGCACGAGCGAGATTTTGTCCTGCGCCCGCTGGCGGAGATTGCGGGCGATGTGGTACACCCGCTCCTGGGTCGCAGTATCGCTGAGCTTCTGGCCGCGCTCTGAGCGACGACGCATCCGGCTACGCTGATCGAGCGAGAATGCAGTTGCCTCGATCGAGCAATCACCTGACAATGGGGCGATGGACCTTTCGAAACTTCCTCGCCTGTCGCAGAGCAAGGGACAAGTGCCAGGTGAATCATCGCCGGCGGCCGAGAAACTGCCGGAAACCGAGCCTGTGCCTTCGCAAGGCGTTGTCTACAACACTGAGCCGCCGGCCGGCCTTGGCGAAGTGGGCAATATCTGGCTCTCGCTGATCATCGGGCTGGTGGTGATGCTGCTAGGTTTGGACTTCGCGAAATGGGCGATGGCGACGCTTCTTGGCCACACCTACGACACAGGCGTGACCTGGCAGACGGGTGATAGAGCGGGGCAGAGCGTCGCTTACTGGGATATTGTGCAGCACCAGGCAGTATCGGACTCGGCGTTGTTCCTCTTCGGGCTGGCCTGCGTGCTGGAAGCGGCTGCGATGGCCACGGCCCACACCCGGCCAAGCCTGCGGACGGCGGCGGTGTCGGTGGCGCTGGTGGTCACTGTCCTGGCGACGGCGTACAACGCTGTGGCCTGCGTGGTGCTGTTCAAAGACAATGTCACACCGCTTCTCTCGCTACTGGCGGTGGGGTTTGGCAGCTACATGGCGCTCGCAGAGTTGGGGCTGCTGCGCTCGCGGCGGTGAGAACCACCGGCAAGCAGCCTGGCGAAAGAAGAAGGAGCGGCGCTATTGCGTCCGCTCCTTCGACATCCTTCGATCACCGGTCATCAGGCATTCGGCTTTCCGCTGGGCTTGGTTTCCTGACGATGTTCCTTCATCAGTTCACGAAGCTTCGCCTTTTGCTCCGGTGTGAGCACGGCGGCAAGCTTGTCATGAGTGTCGCGGAGGATCGTCCGCACCTTGTCGCGTAGAGCAGCGCGGTCGCCGGTCTTGCCTTCGCCGCGCAAGGCCTGCAACTGAGCCTTGGCGTCGGCAAGAATGCCATCGACCTTCGTCTGCTGGTCGGCGGTCAGGTCGAGCTTGGCCAGCGCGGCTTTGAATGCCGCCAGCCGCTCACCATGCCCTCTTTCGGCGCGGGCCGGCGCATTCTGATTCGCCGGGGCTTTGGCCTGAACTGCGGGGGTCCATCCGCCGACCAGGGCCGCCGCAAGCACACATGCTCCCATTCCGTATGTCCAGTTCTTACTCATCGCAGGCTCCTTTCGTTTAGCCTGGCACTATTGCCTTGTCCTGAGAACAAACGCCGCACGTCGCCGAATATTCCTTCGGCGGTGGATGGGCTCCCTGGACCTGAGCCAATCTGGACGGTGCCAGAGGCCGGTCATATAACCAGCCACATGCGAGATGCTCATGAACTGTCACGTCCGATGAACATCGACCCGGCCTGGTCGCGTCGAGCGGTCATTCCCGCGACGGACAACTGGCCGCTGTGCAGCGAGGCGGCCGCTGACGAGCCCGCGTGGCTCTATCTCCCCGGCGACCTCGAGGCCTGGCTGCTGTCTCGCGTGCGATACGAAGGGTACCGCGACAGCCTGCGCGTCTATCATCCGGGGCTGTTCCGATCTTTCGCCACAGTGGCGAAGTTCCAGTGCAAACTGAATCTGAAGCGGCGGCCATCGCGATGCCATGTGACCGTCGGCCACACCGGCATCCTGCACATGGAAGTCAACGGCGGCGTGGCGGCGCACCTTGAGACGCCACATGATCCGGCCAGTGCCAGGGTCGATCTTCGTCCACACCTGCGCGTGGGCGACAACGACATCGTCATCTGCATTGCCACCCTGGATGTTCCGCCGTCGCTTTATATTGACTCTCCGATGCTGCGCACCGATGCGCGATGGGAGTGCAGTCGCGACCTGCAGAGATTCTCGCCCGCGAGTCGGTGCCGGCCGGCGACAGGCGGGACGGCGCCGCATCACTCGCGGCTGCCTTCGCTGACAGTGCGGCCGACGCGCGAGGCCGACGGTCTTTACGATTTCGGCGTGGAGCTGATCGGCAGGCCGGTCGTGACCGCCAGCGGCGCATCGTGCGTGACGCTCGCTCCCGGCGAGACACCCGAAGAGGCCCGCAACACCAACCTGCAGACGCAGGAGCAGGTGGTCGACACGTTGACCGTGTCGGCCGGGAAGCCCGTCACCGGCCGCCTGATGGCGATGCGATATCTCCGGGTGGAATCAACCGGAGCCGGCCGCGTACAGGATGTGTCGGCGCTCGCCGAGTTTCATCCGGCCGCCTATCGCGGTGCATTCGCATGCTCGGATGATCGGCTGACGCGCATCTGGATGCATTCGGCCTACACACTGCGGCTGTGCATGCGCGAGTTCTTCCTGGACGGGCTCAAACGAGACCGCATGCCCTGGGTGGGCGACCTGTTCCTCTCCATTCTCTGCAACGCCGTCTCGTTTGCCGATGCCGGCGTGGTGAAACGCTCGCTGGTGGCTTCGGCGCCCGATGATGCCGGGCGATGTCAGGTGAATGGCATCGTCGACTACACGCTGTACTGGCTGATCAGCGTGGAGCAATATGCCAGCCTGTGGGGTGATCTGGAGTTTGCGCGCCAGTGGTGCCCGCTCGTCCAGCGCGTGCTTGGGTGGCTGCGGCAGAGCGAAGACGCCCGCGGGCTGCTGATGCCCCGGCCGGGCGACTGGGTGTTTGTCGACTGGGCCGAGATGGACAAGCAGGGTGCCGTCGCCGCGATCCAAATGCTGTACGCGATGGCGATGGAGTCGGCCGCATCGCTGGCGTCGTTGTGCGGCGATGTGACTGTCGCCGCCGAACACACAAAGCGGCGCAAGGCACTGGTCAAAACCCTACGCGAGACCTTCTGGAGCGAGCGGCGGGGGGCTTTTGTCGACGCCGTCCGCGGCCGGCGCCGGAGTTCCCATGTCTCGCGTCAGGCGAACCTGCTGGCGGTGCTGAGCGGCGTTGCCGACGTCCGGCAGCAGAACCAGCTTTGCCGCAACGTGCTGCAGGGGACGAAGGTCGCCCCGGTGGGAACGCCGTACATGGGCTTCTTCGAGTGCCTCGCCCTGATGAAACTCGGCCGGCAACAGCAGATGGTCGACCATATCCGCGGCTACTGGGGCGGGATGCTCGACCAGGGCGCGACCAGCTTCTGGGAGGGGTTTGACTTGTCGCATCAGGGCGCTCAGCACACGGCGTTCTATGGGCGGGCATTCGGCAAGAGCTTGTGCCATGCCTGGGCGGCCGGGCCGGTCTATCTGCTCTCCACCGGGTTGTTTGGCCTGCGCGTGCTGGAACCGGGCTGGAGGAGCCTTGAAGTCTGCCCGTCGGAGACCGATCTGGCGTGGGCGTGTGCCGTCTGGCCGACGCCGGCTGGGGATGTCCGGGTGGAACTGGATCGCGGGCGGCTCAGCGTCAAGGCGCCCAAAGGCGTTCGTGTGCGCCTCGCGGGTCGCTAGGCTACTGCAAATCACAATCGGGCCACAGGGAATACACAACGTGGGGCATCTGCTTATAATGCCTGACATGCAGGACATTTCCAGCCAGCTAACGCCCGGTGCCCGCGTGAAGGTGACCCAGCAGATCGCAGCGAGGGATCGGACGATCGCTACCGAGGTAACCGGCACGGTCATGGTGTTTGAGCAGCAGACGACCGGCAGTTGGTTTGCCCATTCCATACAGAATCGCCTCTGGCTGGATCGCCTGGTGCTCAAGAAGGACGACGGGGAGATCAGCACTCTAATCCTCGACCAATACACTCGCATCGAACTCGTCTAGCACATCCCACGCGTTGCAGGCCACTTCGACCCCGACAGGCTGAGCATGCTCGCCATTGAGCAGCTTTCTGCCGGGCGAGCGCCGGCACTGTGTCTTGCACATCACCCATCAGGCAGGGAATCTGCGCGATCGACCCTCTTCGTCCCCCAAAATCATCGTTCTGCTCTGAACGCTTGGGGTATAAGCATCGTACGAAGAACGGTGGCCACATGCGTAAGCATTGCCGGCCACGTCGCGGCTATGGGATATACCTGCGCTGGGTTCGAAGATTAGGAGTATTGCGATGGGGCTTCGGCTGGGAGAAATCCGCAGACCACGGCTGCTTGCGGCCTGCCTGCTGTTGACGGCGATAGGCTGTTCTCACACAGCCTCGTCACAGAAACAGGTATTGGCTCGCCAGGTCTCCGCGCCGGCGCAGGCGGACATCCGGACGCTCCAGGATCAATTTCAGTCCGTAGCCCGCGGCGTCTCGCCCTCGGTCGTGGCGATCACCGCAACCGTGCGCGGCGGCAAGGCTGCCAACGTCCCCGAGGAAACGCTGGACGGCAGCCGCCTGGCGGCCGCTCTGGCCAGCGCCACCCGTAGCGTGGGAACCGGATTCATCGTTGACCCCGCGGGCTACATTCTGACCGCCGAGCATGTGGTGAGCGATGCCGAGCGCATGTGGGTTACCACTGACTCCGGCGACGTGTACGAAGCGCACCGTGTCGGCGTCGACTCTCGTGGCGACTTGGCGATGCTCAAGATCGAGGCCAAAGGCCTGCCGGCCGTGCGTTTCGCGCCGGCGGTTCAACGAGGCCAATGGGTCCTGACGCTGGGCAACCCCTACGGCCTGGCCACCAGTGGCGAACTGGCCTGTGCTGTCGGCGTCATCAGTGCCACCAATCGTCACTTGGGCAGGCTGTCGGCCGACCAGCACCGTAACTACACGGGTCTGCTTCAGACGACAACGCCGATCAACCCGGGCAATTCCGGCGGCCCGCTGTTTGACCTGGACGGGCAGGTTGTCGGCATCAACGCTGCGGTCGTTCCGCCCAGCGAGACTGCCAACGGCATCGGCTTCGCCTTTCCCATCACCGTTGAGCTGCGTGAAAAGATCGAACTGCTTAAGGCAGGCCAGGATCTGCGGCCGAGTTTCCTTGGCGTCAATGTGCTGCCGCCCGAGGACGGAGGAGCCGGAGCAAAAATCGACGTGGTCCGAAAAGGCACGCCGGCCGACGCATGTGGGCTGCGGGTGGGCGATGTCGTTCAGCAGATTGGCGGGCAGCCGGTGAGTGATCCCGAGCACTTCGTGCGACTGAGCTCATCGCTCCCGGCAGGCCATGCGATGGACGTGCGTTTCGTGCGCGATGGTCACCCGCAGACCGTCCAGATCACGCCGGCCGTTCAGTGAGGTGATATCACTTCTGGCGGAACACGATACGGCCCTTGGACAGGTCGTAGGGGGAGAGCTCAACTTTCACGCGATCGCCGGGCAGGATGCGGATGAAGTGCTTGCGCATCTTGCCCGAAACGATGCCGAGGATCTCCTTCTCCGAACCGTCCAGCTTCAGCTTGAACATCGCGTTCGGCAGGGCCATCGTCACAATCGCTTCGACCTCAATCGCATCACTTTTCGACACAGTTATTGCTCCATTTCGGGTGGCGGTGAGGCGGGGACAACGCGCGTTTCCCCCGTCATTCCGACAGGCGACACCGTGACCACCCATCCAGTCTTCAACGCGTTGAGTTTACCGCCCCGTGCCAGATGCGGCAAGGATGCTTCGGAATCTCTCGCTTCGGAATCTCAGATGCTTCATATCTCATCGGGACATCGGGATCCAGGGAAACGACTTCCGTTGGCAACGATCGCGTGTCCCCGCTCCGGCCGACCATACACATGCACCGCCCGACGGCAGCCGCCCAAAAACCGGGGCAGGTCTCTTCATCCGCAATACCGGGCAATGCAGCGTCTAAAGATCGCTTCTGGAGGGAATCCGGATAATTCTGGGCGGTAATTGTGGCGGCAAGATACTGCATCACTTACGAATTATGAATTACGAGTTGGGCCTGGTGGGTTTGGGTGACGGCGGGTCTCCGGTCGGCCCTGACCGCCCGTTTCGCCCCGCGCAAGGGAGTGCCGCATCACAGCACTGCGGCGTTCCATCCCTCTCCCGCCGCTTCCATGGGGCACGAGTCCCCCGCTTGCCATTCTGCATCAACCGACCCTCGCAGATTCAGACCGACGCCCTTCTGGCTCGCCCGATTCCGCGGCGTACAATGGCCGCAGCTATGGCCAAGAACAAGCAAGAGGCACTCGCGGTGGCTCCCTCGCCCGCTCATCACGGCAAGTCGTCATCGCTGGTCGATACCCGGGTTATCTACTGCGGCGACAACCTCGAACAGCTCAAGAAGCTCCCCGACGCCTGCGTGGACCTGATCTACATCGACCCGCCTTTCAACTCGAACCGCAACTACGAAGTCTTCTGGGGCGAGACCAAGGAGAAGCGATCGTTTGAGGATCGCCACGGGAGCACCCAGGCATACATCGACTACACGCGCGCCCGCGGCGTGGAACTGCGCCGCGTCCTGAAGGACACCGGCTCGTTCTATTACCACTGCGACTGGCACGCCTCCCATTACGTCAAGGTGATGCTCGATCAGATCTTCAGCGAGACAGTCAGGAACGGATGGAAGAGTTGCGCAGCCAAGGCCGCATCGAGTTCCGTCCCAATGGTAAGGTTTCTCGCCTCAAGCGGTATCTGGACGAAGCCAAAGGTATGCCCGTTGGCTCAGTGTGGACGGACATCCGTCCCCTGATCAACTTTGGGAAAGAAGCGTTGGGATACCCAACGCACAAGCCACTCTCCCTGCTAGAACGCATTCTTAAGACCAGCAGTAACGCCAATGACATCGTTCTGGATGCGTTCTGCGGTTGTGGCACGGCTCTGGTTGCGGCCCAGAACAATGATCGTCAATGGATCGGCATCGACGTTTCCCCGACGGCTTGCGGGGTCATGGCCAAGCGCATGCGCGACATCTGCAAGATCAAAGAAGATGAAAAGCTCTGGCTTGCCGGGCGCGGGTTTGTGGTGCGCGACCTGCCTTGGAGCGAAGCCAAACTCCGCGAGTTGCCGCCGTTGGAGTTTGAGAACTGGGCGGTAATCGCGCTGGGCGGCATCCCCAACAAGGTACAGGTAGGCGACATGGGCATCGACGGCCGCATCTACCCCGTCAGCGCCACGCCGCAGAAGGCCGCCGACCAACTGGGCTTCATGGACCACTGGTATCCCATCCAGGTAAAACAGAAGGACAAGGTCGGCCACCCGGATGTTGACGCCTTCGAGGCGGTGATGCATCGCGAGGACCGCCAGAAGGGGTTCTTCGTCTCCTTCGACTTCTCCGCCGACGCTTTCTCGGAGATTCAGGCGTTCTTCAAGAAGAGCGGCAAAGTCATCATCCCGCTGACGGTGCGGGAGATTCTCGACGAACAGATTGCGATGAAACTGGCATAACCAACAACAGCGGACGTTGAAACGGGCGGACCCCCATGAGCGAAGCAGCCGACACCATTCAGCGGATTTGTGCGGCCGTGTGCCAGCAGCAATCCGATCGCGCCGCCGAAATCGCCTGCCCCGAATATCCTTTCCTGCCTTGCCGTCGGCAGAAGCGAGGCTGCAGCATCGCCAAGTCATTGCACGTCTTCATGCGAGATGGCTTTATCGACCGGTACAGCGGAGCACAACTGATCTTTCCAGGGGTTCTTCTGGCGCTATCCAGGTTGATGCCAAAGGAGTTCCCCTACCACCGCAACTGGAAGACCAACGAATGCCATGTCGCGTATTGGGAACTATACCCCACCATAGACCATGTCATCCCCATCTGTCGGGGCGGGGCGGACGACGAATCGAACTGGGTTGCCACCTCGATGCTTCGCAACGCAGCCAAGTCGAACGGGACGCTCGAAGAGCTTGGGTGCGAGCCTCGTACCGCCGGGATCGATGAAGCAATGGGATGGTCTGTTGGCGACGTTCCTTGTAATGTCGCCCGGAATCCACCACTGCTGGAAAACGCAGGCATCCGCCGATGGCATGCCGCCGCCCGTGACGCAGGGCCGCAGTGAATACAAGCGGAGGCGGTCCTCGGTCGCCTTCTCGCCTGCTGAGACAACGATGAAACTTTCAGAGCGGATGCCAAGCTTGGCGTCTGTCGGCCCGGCCGGCCCGGCCAAAGCGCCTGTCGACCCGGCCAATCTGCTTTGGAATACAGGCACTGACCTGCTAGGATCGCCCACCCTATGGGATTTGCCAGCGGAGCCATCAACTATCGTCGTTACGCCGTCATCGGAGCCGAGAACCCCGAGATTCCTTCCGAGGAACTGCTCGAGAAACTTGACCAGTTTGCCCTTCGCCCGGGCGAACTGGGGGTGCCTGAGCCCAGCGAGTGGGGCTGGTCGGGCGGGCGGCATGTGCTGGATGCCAACTTCGGGTTCCAGAACAACGTCTATGCCGACTGCCTCTATTTCGCCTTGCGGGTGGACACCAACAAGGTGCCGGGGGACATCAAAAAGGCGTATCAGATCATGGAGGAGGATGCCGCTGCCAAGGGTAATCCCTCCGGATTCATCAGCAAGAAGCAGAAGAAGGACGTCAAAGACACCGTCAGCAAGAAGGTGGATGAGGAACTGCGCAGCGGGCGGTTCCGCCGCAGCAAGCTGCTGCTGGTGCTGTGGGATCTGCCCAGCCATACGCTTTATTGTGCGGCGGGCAACAGCGACCAGGAGAAGCTTCTGGAGCTGTTCGAGCGGACATTTGGGTTGACGCTGCAATTGCTTTCCTCCGGGTCGGTGGCGCTGCGGCAGTTGGAAGCTGCGGGCAAGCGGCGGACGTATGAGGATCTCAAGGCGTCGCGGTTTGTCACCGGTCCGGCCGGCGAGGGGCAGACGGCCGACTATCCGTGGGTGGCCAAGAGTTCGGAGAAGGCCGACTTCCTGGGCAACGAGTTTCTCCTGTGGCTGTGGCACGAGGCCGACAACCGCACGGGGATCATCCCGACGGCGGATGGGGATGTGACGGTGATGTTCGACAAGTCACTGGACCTGGACTGCGCGTTTGGCGAGAGCGGCAAGGACTCGCTCCGCGGCGCCGGGCCGACCCGGATGCCCGAGGCGCTGGACGCCCTGCGCAGCGGCAAGGTGCCGCGCAAGGCGGGGCTGATCATGGACGCCCATTCGCAGC
>JBBQTU010000093.1:0-14940 GCA_038213005.1 Tepidisphaerales bacterium
CAGCGGCCGGTCCACCACGGCTGCAACGACCTTCAGACCAATGTACGGATGCGAACGCAGGTGGCCAACGACGGCGCGGACGCGGTTCCTCGGTCCGATCACTACGACGCGGTAGCCCCACCAGGACCACTTGCCGCCCGCGAGGCGCAGGGTCGTGCGGGCGATCAGGACGGCCGGCGCTGTAATCAGAAACGTCAAACCCACCAGCATCCAGGCCGACCACTGGGGGTGATCGTGGTATATCCAGGCGCCCAGCACGCAGAAGATGGCAGACAAGATGGCGATCGTACGGGGCACTTGACGGCGCGAGGAAGTGGGGATGCCGGGGTAGAAGCCCGCCGACGCAAACAGCGCGATCATCGACAGGGCGACGGCGAGGCAGTGGTGCCAGGAAAGCACATGGTACTGGCCCCCGCGCAGACCGATGCGTTCGACGAACATGCTCAGTGCAAAGGCGACGCCCAGCGAAAGGACGTCCGACAGCATCAGCGTGGCGACCATCGCCAGTTCGCGGACCACTCCCGTGCCCATGCGACGACGCTTCTGCGCGGCGGCAGGATGTGCGATCATTCGGAGGCGATGAACCCTGGAAGGATCAGCCCTCCTGAGGCCGGAGGCGCTTCCCACCGGCATCTCAGCAGTATCGAGGTGAAAGTCATGCATGGCAGCCCCCCAGCGCCACCAGTGGCACGGGCATTTCCCTGCGGCGACTGCAGCATTGACGCAACACGGTCAGCTCCCTCCCAGACAATCCTGCGACGCCATGGTCCTCAGGCCCATCTGGCCTGCGGCCACAGCGAAGCCCGTGGTCCTGAGGAGCATTCAGCTCCGCAGTTGGACCTCGGTCAGCCCCGTCGATCTTTCAAACCCGTATGGCGGAAACGATGAGATGCAAAACATCTTCGCCCATCAACAACGCCTGGCCAGCCACGAACTGTGGCCCAACCAGACTCCGCCTCTGGCCGTCATATATAACATTGCCGTGTTCAGATGCAATGAGAAGCTGTCGATTTGTTGAACAGATCGCTGCAATCGGTGAGGTAGATATCCCAACGCCCCGAAATGGGCTCGACCGCGCCGCCAATCCCGCCCGACCGCCCGACGGGGAAAGGAGGCACGTATCCTTCAGAGCCGCCCTGGCTATGGCAATCCCCAAGGCGGGAGGTTGAGGCCTTTTCTTAGGGGAAAAGGCGAAGGCGGGAAAGCTGGGGATCCAGGATTCGAAGGGTAGAGTAGGGAACTGACCGGCCACACGGCCGATCAGTTCCCCCTCATCGAACCGGACAGGCGGGTTTCCCGCATGCGGCTCTCGCAGTAGCTTTCTTCCATTGGCGTGCGCAGTGTCGCTTTCTGCCTCACAGGGCCGCTAGCCCAAGGTGTTGCAGTTGCGCGTACCAACTCGCTTCCGTTCGCCGGTAAGGGCGCTGGCTGCGACGTTTCAGATGGCGGATCAGTCGCCTCTGCACATAGCAGTTGATGTCGCGAAACGCCTTGCGGGGATACCCCAGACTGAAGTACTGACCCCAACCCTTCGTCTGGCGATTGATCTCGAAGATCAACGCCATGGCGGGCTTGAAGCATTGCTCCGGCCCAGTCATCTCCCGCAGCTTGTCTCGCTCCCGCTGCATTGACTTGGGTGCTGGCTGGAGATTCAGGTATCTGTGGTCGCCACCGTAGCGGTCGCGATGATACCGGAACTCATACCCCAGGAAGTTCAGGCTTGCGCCCTCTTCCTTGAGCTTCACCACCTTCGTCTTCTCGCGGTTGATCGTCAGTCCAAACCGCCCTTCCAGCAGCTTCTCCACGAAGCCGTGGATTTGCGGACCGATGTACTTCGCCATGATGACAAAGTCGTCGGCATACCGCACCATGCGGGCGATAGCCCACTGGTACGGCCCGTCCGGGCGATGGAACTGCTTATCAAACCAGTGCAGATACAGGTTGGCCAGCAGAGGCGAGATAACCCCGCCCTGCGGCGTTCCCTGCTTGCTCCGTGTGACTGTCGGCGGCCGCGTGGGGTCGTCTGACGACTCCACGATCACCGCCTTGAGCCACATGCGGATCAGCGTCAACACGCTCCCATCGCTGATGCGTCTCTGGACACACTTCATCAGCTTCTCATGGGGAATCGTGTCGAAGTACGACTGAAGATCAGCGGCGTATATCTCACAACGCCCCTGCTGGAGGTTCTGGCGAACTTCCTTCAAGGCGTCGTGCGCCGAACGTTCGGGACGGAATCCATACGAACAGTCATGGAAGTCCGCCTCAAAGATCGGCTCGATCATCACCAGCACCGCCATCTGCGCCACGCGAGGACCGAATCGTCGGGATGCCCAGCGGACGGAGTTTGCCGTTGTCTTTCTCGATATACACTCGCATCACCGGCTGCGGACGGTAGCTGCGGTCGAGCAAGCTCGCCCGCAGTTGGCCAAGGAACCCCGCAACGCCTTGGGGAGATTCTTCAATCTGCTTGAAGCTCACTCCGTCAACGCCCGGTGATCCCTTGTTCTCCCGTACCGCCAGCCACGCGCCAAGCAAAACATCTTCCCGGCAGACCGCTTCATACAGCGTGTAGAAACGCAATGAGACACTCACACAGCCTCCCCTTCGTCGCTTCGTCGCTCTCTCCGCCGTTTGGAGCTTCGGTCTTCCTCAGCTTTTGTCCTTGTTTCGGGTTTCGATCTTCGGATTTCGAGCTTCCGCCCTCAGTCGGCTGGCGGCAAAATCTGAGCATCCGCCCCTTAGAGCCTCCATGCCCGCGATCAGGGATTGTTGCGAATGTCGGCCAGCAGCGGCGGCAGCGACAGGGCTGTGCCGGCGATGAACGGGACCTTGGCCCCCGCATACGCGCAAAGGTCAAATGGGAAGACCGGACGCCCGGTCAAGGGAGTGAGCACCTGCCCCCCCGCTTCCAGGACGATCGCGGCCGGGCCGGCGATGTCCCACAGCTTGCCGTTGGTCGTGATCGCCGCGTGGGCCGCCCCGCAGGCAACCTGGGCGGCGTCCAGGGCGGCCGAACCCAGGCAACGCAGTTTCCACTCGGTCTGCCCGTACCACTTCACGGAGTACCCCGGCAGCCGGCCGGCTCTGTCCAGCGGGTTGGCAGTCACGACCAGGACCGAGCTGCTGTCCGGCGGCGTGGTGCGGACGTGGATCGGCTGGCCATCCCGCCACGCGCCCAGCCCCTGTGCCGCCGAGTACATACGGTCGCGGCAGACCTCGTAGACGACGCCCAGCACCGGGTATCCTTTGTCCATCAGCCCGATGCAGACGGCGAAGTAGTCGAACCCGGCAACAAAGTTGTTCGTGCCGTCGATGGGGTCGATGACCCAGGCCCGGCCGGCGGGATCGGGGCAGTCAAACGTGATCGAGTCGCCGGCGTCGCTCTCCTCGCCGATGATCCCATCAGTGGGAAAACGCTGGCGCAGGCGCTGCACGATATACCGCTGACTGGCGCGGTCGGCCTCGGTGACGGCCTCCTGGCTGGCGGCGGCGTGAGTCTTGGTCAGACGTTCAACCTTGCCATAGTTGGCCAGGACAATTTTGCCCGCGCCGCGGGCGACATCGATGGCAAACGACAGATCATCATGCAGAGTCATATCGCGTAGAGTACAATACCCGCCATGGAATGGAATCCTGTCATCCGGTTTCGCCAGCTCAGGAAGAACCTCGCGGGCCTTGCGGCACTGCTGATGATTCTGGTTTGCATCGGCCTGGTGCGGGCGGAGGGGATACTCGACCATTTCGCCCGCCCGGTTGCCTGGCAGCTCGCCCTGGAGAAGGCCTGCTTCTCGCCAGGCATCATCGACGGTAAGCCCGGGGCCAAGACCGCCCTGGCGACGCGCGAGTATCAGAAGTCCGTCGGCCTGCCGACGACCGGTCTGCTGGATGATGCCACCGCCGAGTCGCTGACAATCGCCGCGATCAGTCCCTTCGGCGAGTATAGGGTGCAGGCCGCCGACATCGCCGACATCATGCCTGAGTCGCATGACTGGATCGAGAAATCCAGGCGGACGAAGATGGGATACTTCTCCCAACTCGACGCGCTGGCCGAGAAGTTTCACACGAGTAAGGGATTCCTCAGTGCGCTGAACCCCGCGACCCCGTGGGAGTCGCTCAAAGGCGGCGAGGTGCTGGTCGTGCCGTTCGTGCAGGACCCAACCCGCCCCACCGCCCGCGCGCTGCGGGTGAACCTGGATCAGAAGGTGATCTACCTTCTGGATGAGCATGAGAAGCTGGTCGGACTCTTTCACTGCAGCATCGCGGCCAAGTACGAAAAGCGGCCCAGCGGCGAGGGCCACGTGCGGGTTATCGCCCAGAACCCGGACTATACTTGGGACCCAATCAACTGGCCGGAGGTCAAGGACATCGACCAGAAGCTGGTGATTCAACCGGGCCCGCGCAATCCCGTGGGCATGTGCTGGGTAGGGCTGGATCTTCCCGGCTATGGCATGCACGGCACGCCGACGCCCGAGATGATCGGCAAGACCGGCTCGCACGGCTGCTTCCGCCTGACCAACTGGGACGCCATGCGGCTCGGCAAGATCGCCAAGGTGGGCATGAACGTCCAGTTCGTGAACTCTGGCGCGCCTGCGGCAGGCAAAGCCGCATCCACCAGGGCCGCCCAGCGGTAAGGACCGGCGCACCAATAACTGGCAGGAATGGCGCGATGATCTCTTCTTACTCCCTCCCCTGGGAGGAGGCTGGGAGGGGGTTGGCCTTTCTGCGCCGGACGGTTGTTGATGTACCGGTCCTAAGCCGGTCCATCAGCGTTCAAACACCAGTCGCCGGCGAAGCAGTGGCGACGGATAGGCGGTCGTCCACAGCATTGGGCGAATCTCGGGATTCCCCCCGCGGAGCAGAAGCGTCACGGCCTCAAGCTCCACGCCGACCATCGCCGGGGTGATGGGGAAGAAATACGTTGTGTTGCCGCCGGTGATGCGCACCGGGCACTCCCACGAGTTGGACCGGAACGACGGTGCCCGGTGTGGAGCGCCCACATAGCCACTGGGCGTGCGAATCCCGGCGTAGGCCAGTTCGTTGCCGTGGGGCCCGTGGATCGCCAGTGCGAGGTAGCTGTTTGGCGCCACCTCATCCAGCGTGAATCGGGCAGACCACGCATGAGTCGCCGGTGCCGAGTCGTACTTGGCGAATAGATTGCTGGCGCGCCACGCCGTGCGGTCCAGCGCCTGCCCGCGGTAATAGCCCCGCACGTGCCGGAGCAACTCGGGGGATGCGCAGAGCCGGAAATACCGGATCGGCTGGTCGGACGGGATCGCCATGTCGATGTTCCCATTGGCAAACCCTGTCACCGGCGTCCAGTTACGCAGGTCCACCGACACCGCGCCGCCGACGGCTTCCTGCCACTTCAGCGGCTGCATGCATTGTTCGGAGCCGGCCTCCAGTACAAGCCGGTCGATCTGCACGAGCGCGCCGAGGTCCAGTCGGAAAGCGCCGCCGCGAACGGGCAGTTCAGTCGCCGATGGCCAGCGGCGGGAGATCGCAAACGCCGTCTCCGAATCATCGTCAAACAGGAACCGGTCCCAGAGGTTACGCTGGCGGAAGATCGGCTGCTGCACGAACGCATCGCGAGCCGCCTGGACCTGCGGAATCTGCGTCAGGCCCGACCGGAGCAGTTCGCGGACCTCCAGCGCGTTGCTGTCGGCCGCGAAACACGTGGCTTCGTAGATCGACAATGCATCGTCCGGCACCGGGATCGGGGTCAGGTCGGCAAGCTTGCGGTGCCATGATCGCTTGAGTGCCTTCCCGGGAAAGGTGACGTCCATCGACTTGCCCGATGCCAGTTGCGGTGCCGGCTGACCCTCAAGCGTGACCGACGCAACCGGCGCCGGCAGTTGGACATGCACGGTGGTCCCGGGGGAACCCAGGAGATCAATCATGACAGCCTTGCCTGCGGTGTCGCGAACGACCTCATAGTCGCATCCGGCCACGCTGTGCTCGGCGACCTGGCGCGTGCTGGCGAGCAACAGACAGGCGCGGAACGGGAGCACTTCGACCTCGACCCTCTGCCCCTTCTTAAACCGCCCGATGACTCGTTCATGCGGATGCAGTCGCCGCAGCTCAATCGGGCCGGTCTCTGTCAGGCCGATGGACTGGTCCAGCGGAATGGCGTAGCGCACGGGCTCCCACGTGAGATTGCGCAACGTCACAAACCGGGTGGCGCCATCGCCGCGCGACACAGCGTTCTTGCCGAACTGCGCTTCGGGCAACACCATCCCGTGGGCCAGAATGCTGCGGTATCGCCGATGCAGGTTGTAGATCCGGGTGAGCCGCGGCAGTTCGTCGTCGCGCAGGAGCCACGGATTGCCGTAGATCTCAGGGGCGAGGATGAGGCAACGGTTGAAGGCTTGCAGGATCAGGTCGTCGTCCCAGTAGTCCAGGCAGGATGAGAGGCACACGCCATGGTCTTCGCAGAGGCGCTTGAGCTGCGGCGGAAGTCCACGCTGCAGCGCGCAGACGCGATTGTGCGTGCCCGCAATCTCATTGGCCACGTGGACATCGATATACGTCTCGGTTCCTTCCCAGAGGAACGTCGTCGCATGCGGCAGCCCTTCGCCAAGGTCCAGGCGATGGTTCAGCAGGATGAGGTCCGGGGAGTATTGCCGGCACTGCGTCATCATCTCGACGAAATGCCCGCGGTTGTCGGCCGGCAATTGGCCGCAGACTGCGTCGAACTTGAACAGCGCAAAGCGGAAGTCGCGGCAGAACGAACTCATCATCTCGACGCGCTGTCTGGCCTGTTGTGGCGTCTTGCCAAACCCGTCCGGGCCGCCCCAGATGCCCAGGCGCGTGTTGATGGCATCCGCATGACTGTAGACCGGCCCAAACCCGCGTGGGAACTGCCGGCGGAACCGCTCGGAATCGGTCGAGCCGTAGAATCCAGCGCCATCGACCGCCCCGGCATCAAACGCGTAGATGTCCAGCGTCATCCCGAACTCATCGTGCAGATACGCAAAGAAGGCGAGATTCGCCAGCGTCTGCGACTCGGTGGTTCCTTCATTGGTGTTGTTGATCCAGGTGAAATACTGCGCCCTGGAAGGCGTTGATTCATCTGCGCCCGGAAAAACAGTCTCTGCCATATTCGCGTACTCCTGCGCGCCTTAGTCCATGGAACCGAGTTCGTCTGGCACGCCAGCACAACGGTGAACGTTACCGGCGCTTGCCCTTGGCTTTATGTGGACCGTTGCCACCGCCGCGAGGTGGATGGCCCGCGGGCTGTCGCTGAGGCCGGCCATGCGACCGCATCGGCGGACGCGCCTGCTTACCGGCGTGCGTCTGCGGTCTTTGCGGACGGCCGGCTTGGGGCCGGCCCCGGTCGGCCGGGCTCTTCACCGGGGCGCGTGTCCCGCCGGGAAGCTCGACCACGGCGAGATTAAGTTCGCGGCGCGGCAGATCGACGTTGACGATGGCGACCTTCACCACATCGCCGATGCCGATGCGCGCCCCGCTGCGCTGCGCCTGCACGTAGCCGGCCTTCTCGTTCACCTCCCACCAATCGTCCATCAGGTGCTCGTAGCGAATCAGGCCGTCGATCAGCCAAGTGCGAAGCTGGATGAACAGACCGAAGTTGGCGATGCCGCTGACCACGCCGTCGAAGACTTCGCCCATATGGTTTTGCAGCAGGGTCAATACCTTGATCTGGCGAAGCTCGCGCTCAGCGCCCTCGGCGCGGCGCTCGGTGAAGCTCAGGTGCTTGCCCAACTCGGCCAGGTCCGCCTCGGTGGGCGCATCCTCAAAGTCCACCTTGCCGCGGCGCGATCCCTGCTTCAGATAGACATCCAGCAGGCGATGCACGGTCAGGTCGGCATAACGGCGGATGGGCGAAGTGAAATGAGAGTACTGCTCGGATGCCAGGGCATAGTGCCCGATCGCCTTGGGCGAATACTCCGCGCGCGTCAGGCTCTTGAGGACAGCGAGGTTGATCGACAGTTCGGCGGGCTTGCCCTTCACGGCCGCCAGCAGGCCCTGCAAGGCCTTGCGGTCCAGAACCTTGGGCAGCTTGTACCCTGCAAAACCGATGAACTCCCGCAGCTTGGCCGAATCGGTGTCTTCGGGATCGGGATGCGTGCGGCGGAGGAACGGCACATTGAGCTGCCCGAGCAGGCGGGCGAGAGCCTCGTTGGCCTCGACCATGAACATCTCGATCAGCGTGTGCGTGAAGCTCTGATCCTCGGGGACGGCGTCGACCACACGACCTTCCTCATCCAGCACCAGTTCAACATTCGGCAGCGTCAGCACAAGTTGGCCGGCCGCCAGGCGGCGTTTCTGGATCAGCCGCGACACGTGATTCATGTCCTGCAGCAGATCAACCACCGCGGTGGGGTAGTCGGACAACTTCTTCGGCCCATCGGGATGGGGAATCTCGGCCGCACGGTCGATGATCGCCTGGGCTTCCTTGTATCGCAGGCGCCGGGCGCTCTGGATGATCGTGTTGGCGAAGCGCATGCGGGCCGGCCGGCCCTGTTGATCCAGGACAATGAACGCGCTCTTGCAGAGACGCGGCACGGCCTCCTGAAGAGAGCAGATGCCGTTGCTGAGGATTTCCGGCAGCATGGGTATCACGTAGCCGGGGAAATAGACGCTGTTGCCGCGCTCGTGGGCCTCAATATCCAAAGGCGAACCGGCCGGGATGAAATGGGCCACGTCGGCGATGTGTACGCCCAGTTCCCAAGTGTTGTCCTCGGTGCGGCGAAGGCTGATGGCATCGTCGTAATCCTTGGAGTCGTCCGGATCGATGGTGACGATGATCTGGCCGGACAGATCCTCGCGAACGCTCCGCTGCTTCTCCATGTCGCAGGCGTCGACGGCATGGCGGGCCTGGTCCAGTGCTTCTTGGGGGAATTCCTCGGGGAAATCAAACTGCGCGATGATCCCGCGCAAATCGACATCCTTCTGCCCCTCTACGCCCAGGGTCTCGGTGATGACACCCTGCGCCATCTTCATGCCCTCGGGATACACCGTCAGTTCGACCACAACCTTGGTCCCCACCTTGACGTGCTTGGAGGCGGCGTCGGGGATGATGATGGGGGTGGTGAAGGTGTTGCCATCGGGCATCACCACCCACTGCGTGCCCTGCTTGGCGAGCGTGCCGACGAACTTGGCCTCGGAGCGCTGGACGATGTCCATTACCCGGCCGGTATACATGGTCTTGCCGCCGCGCTGGCCGCGGGATGTGATCTTGGCGCGGACGGTGTCGCCGGTGAGTGCCCCGCCATGCTCGCCTTCAGGGATGAATAGATCCTCGTGGCTCTGCGGATCGGTCGGGACGACAAACCCGAAACCCCGGCGGTTGTGCCGATAGGTGCCCAGGATGGTGTCGCGACTGACCTGCTGCGTCGGCACCATCACCGTGCCGCCGGCGCCCAGCACGGCGCGGCCCTCGTGCATCAGTTCCTTGAGCGCCTGACGAAACGAGGGATACTCGCCCTCGCCCTGAAGGCTCAGATCATCGGCCAGCTTACGCGGGCTCTCCGGCCGGTAGCCCTTGGCCTGCAGATGCGAAAGAATACGAGACGGAAGTCCGCGATCACCCATGATAAACCTTCTCTGTAAAGGCAGACCAATCGGCCTGCCCGCTTAATACTACACTAGTACCACAGCGCAACGCTATCCGGGTCGCGGATAGCATTGCGCTGTAGTGCGAGAAGCCCACGGCATTGCGTGCATCCACGAGGCTGCCAGAACGGCTATCGCGCGCGTTGCCGACGCCCGCCCTGATTGTTCTGGCCATCGTTCTGCGCCGTATCCATCCGCTTCTGCAGTTCCAGTTCCAACGCCCTGATGCGTCCGCCGGCGTCCATGTTCCTCTGACTGCGACGAAGGTCAAAACCCCCGCGCTTGTCGTTGGGGTCAAACTGCGCCACGATGTCATTGAGCTTTGTGTCCCGCATCTCGACCAGCGCGACGCCAAACCGCTGCAGCATATCCCTCGGGGGATTGGTCTTGAGCCAGGCGTCAGCCAACTGTGTGCCCTTGTCCACCGCTGAAGCATATTCGGCCCCGGCCTGCGCACGATGATAGGCATCAGTAAATGCTGCCATGGCCCCGTCATAAGACTCGTCGAGCAACCCCGCCAGTGCCGAACGACACGCCAGGATTGGCACGTTCAGCTTGTGGACGCGATCGCGTTCATTGTCCAGCTTTTCCATCGCGGCCTTTGCCTGTTGCGGGTTGAACCGGGCAACCTCCTGCTCCATTTTCTGGCCCTGCGCGACGCTGGTGATTACACCCGCGGTCATCTCGGGCACCGGCGCCTTGTTCAGGGCGGCGGTGACCATGGGCTTGTACTGTGCGGCCAGGCTCTTGGGCAGAGCTGATAGCAGTTGCCACTTGATATACCCATCCACAGAAGGCGTAGCGCCCAGTTTCCGATCCAGCAGGACGAACAGGTTGTCGGTCGTCAGGTCATTGCACGGCGTCTCCGTGAAATAGTTGGATTCCGTCCGCAGAGCCCCACGCTCGAACTCGCGGCGAATCTCCTCCACCGCCATACCAAGCGGGCTCTTGGGATCGAGCCTGCTCTTACGAGTCAGACGTAGCTGTTGCGGCGTCTTGGCGTCCGCGCCGGCCGCGGCGTCGGGCTTCGCCCCGGCGCGAGTCGGCGTCGCCCGGGTCGTTGGCGGCCTGGCCGGCTTTGTCGCCGGCACTGCAGGCGTGGTGACGTCGGCATCGGTCGTCGAATCTGCCGCCGGCGGCGGAGTTGCCTCCTGGGCGCAAATCACACCCGCATGCAGGGTGACCAAGAGGCCGGCAAGGCAGGTGATCACTGATCGAGGCGAGCGTTGTAGGGTGTGCAGCATCGTATTCTCCGGTCGCAGCGATCTCGCGGGTGCCTGCCCGGCCAACTCGCGCCAGCCTGCAAAGGCCCGCCGAATCGCTGTGACAGTCAATATACCACAGATGCGGCGTTGATGATCGCCAGCCCGCGATTTGGGCGTGCCCGTTTCTTCGGGCGAATGGGCGGCCGTCGGTGTTGGCGGGAGCGGGATACCCGGCAAGAAGCGAGAGTTGTCGCGGGAGGGGGTGGGGGGTAGCGCGGGACCTTGTGGGACAAGGAGTTAGGCGCGAAACGGGGGTCAAGGTGCGCAAGTTTCTTTGGGAAGGCACGAAGGCAACAAGGCACGAAGGCACGCAGGGCTGGACAGCTCAGGAAAACCCGTTAGGTATCTCTTTTGACGAGCCACCCCGAACCTGGACGGTGCGTTTATTTTCTTTGGCCGCTTCATTGGGCTATTCACTTGTCAGAGCACCAGTCGGCGCGCACTCCATCCGCGTCGATGTTCGGGTTACAGTATAGAGAGGTGCGCGAGGGTGTCAAGCAGCAATTTGGGGAACTTGAAGCGGTTGCGACCTGGCAGGCGTGTTCAAACCCAGAGTGTGGCGTCGGCCGGGCGGCCGGGCAGGAGCAGGAGGTTGCCGGTGGCGGTGAGTTTGGCAGGCCGCGTGAACCGGCCGGAGAATGCGAGGGAACTGGCGGCGTTGTGTTATAGCGTTGCCCCGGGCGGCCATTCGGGGATGATGACTGGACCGACCAGGCAGCGCGGCGTCTGTGCGTGCAAAATCACGTTGCGTCGGATGGGATGACCTAAGAAAGTGAGGGCGGATGGCCAAACAATCGCCTTTGACCCCTTTGTTTTCAGCCCCTTTGTTTTCAGACAATTCAAACTAGCTGCGCGCCCGTTTCATCCCCCGGAGGCGCTTGCATCTTATGGCTTTTGGGCACTCAACAAAGGATGACCTGTTCAATAAACTGCTGTGCAAGTTTCAATCCATTGGCGTCCCGATCATATTTCGTAACCACCGTTCCATTGCTTGCGCGGATGACCTTGACGCCAATAAGTTCTGCATTGACGACTAGTACCTCTCTTAAGCTGAGTGGCGAATCGTCCAGATCGTAGAGTATTACCGCTTCTTGATCGGGCAATTGTTTGCTGACGAGCAAAGCGACGCGCGGCTCATGCCGAATGTCATCAGTATCTTCAGATTTCCAGAAGTGCTTTCCAAAGAAGAAGATGTAGCGGACAGTGTTGCCGCCCAGTTTGAACATGAGTGTGAAAAACCATGTTTGCTTTGCTCCGATGCCATTTCTGATGTTCTCCCACGCTCCCTCATCAATGATCGGATACTCGCGGAACTGGACCTCATAACCTGCTTCGGTAATCTTCGCGGCACATCGTTGAACATCGTTCCGTAGAGATTCTAGAATGCGAGCCCATCGGAGATACTGTGCTTTGCGTTGCTCTGCGACACGCGTTGAGACTTCGCCCGAAATACTCAATGCCCAGTCTGATAGTTCTGATGCCTGCTGTTGCGCCGAAATGTACTTATCGAGAGTTGCAGCAGTTCGTTGAGCGATCAACTGCGTCAGTGTGTTGATGTCGCCACGATCAGCGGCTGCCAGTGCGTCGTAATAGCCATTCTGGTCACGATCTTGCAGTCTGATGATCGCGGGTGCCAGGTTCGCCCGCAGGAGGACAAGGTCTTGCCAGAGTCTGGCGGTGCGGCCGTTGCCATCTTTAAACGGATGAACACGGGCTATTGCCCAATGCGCCCATGTCGCAACTTTGACGGCGTTGACGTCTCCAGATTCAGATATCTCCTTGAGTATCTGGTCAACAAGTGCTGGGATTAGCTCCGGACGCGGAGGCTGTTGAGCAGCGCCACTGATCATCACTCTTTCATGCCGAAGGCCGCCGGCAGAAGCCTCGAGATCCTTGAGTAGAATGCCGTGAAGAGCTAGAAGTTTGTCAACCACATAGGGTGTATCATCCGGAAGAAGAATGCTCTCCAAGTGCTTTACCGCGTTACCAAGATTAATGGCTTCGGTTCCTTCCCGCCTTCGATTGTTGTTGACGTAACCTGTGGTCAAAATCTGAAGCGTTTCGCGAAGCGTCAGGGTGTTTCCTTCGATTGCGTTACTCGAATAGACGCGCTCGGAAAAAAGCTTCTCATGAACGGACGCAACCAGCTCGGGGGTCAGCGGGCGGAACTGGTTGACCTTTGTGGCCAAATCATCAACGTCCCCGACTAAAGCATTTGTTTCCGCGCTGAACTCGAACTGTCGAAGCGGTTTCAATTCCATTGGACTGCTCCAACTTGATCGTGTTTATGTGACTACATGCTCACCGTTGCAATAGTAACACAGTACTGCAAGGACTGAAATAATACCGCGTTTCCGGTCCGGCGGTCAAATTTGTCCCGCGTGTCCACGGAGGGCGGGCGTGCCCGTTTTTCCGGGCAGATGCAAGTTGCGCTTCAGCAAGTGGTTGGAGCGAATACGGTGCTGAAAGAGGTGTCGCCCTTGCAGGGCTCATTCAGGGTGAATGGTTCTTACCCAGGGCTGCGCGAGTACGCTTACCCTGGGCTTAAGAATGCCGCCCCGTTGGGGCTAAGAAATCACGTGCCCGAAAAAATGGGCACGCCCCGGAGGGCGATTTAGGGCGTAACAATAAGTCGAGTAGAGAAGAGGCGCGGTGGTTACACAATGCCATTCCGTTTCCACTTCCCTCTCTAACATTCCGTACGGCGGGTTTTCCCAGTACGGCTTCAAACCGGACGTCAAAGCAGAACCTTCACCCACGGGCTCCAAGCCGATGGACTTATAACTGCTCCCAAGCCCTGAATCGCACCGGACACCGTTCTTGCCGCACTGTGTCGGGCACGGAGCGAGATCTTTCCAGGACATATCCGTGTCCAGAGGCCCTTGGCTCGCCGTCGGGTTATAGTGTCCCAACAGGTCATTACTTACTATGGCGTCATCTGAGCCTCTGTCTCACATCCAACGGCTCGGGCAAATCAACCAATTCCCGCGGTTGGACTTACACCAACTGGACAAGCAGCTTTGTTGGCTGCATCAGGACGCGATTCAACAGGGCGCGTCCCCTCGCCTCATTACGGTACAATCTTGGTCGCCGGGTTGCTGCACGGTCTCTGGTCGCAAAGAACGATCCCTGGAACATGCCCGAACCTTTTCTGTTCTGAACCTTTTCTGTTATTTGAACCTTATGTGAGACGAGATCGCGGTCTCGGGGGTCTGTGAAGGGGGAGTCACGGTGCGAGTTTGATCTTCAGCAGGACCACGCCGTGGGAGGGGACGGCGATGGAGCATTCGTCTTCAAAAACGCCGAGGTCTTTTTGACGCCACAGGTCGCGGACGATGCGTTTGCCGTCGATGCCAAGGTTTTTCCACAGGGCGGTGACTTTTTCTTCGGCGGGTCCGACGTTGAAGAGGCCCACGGCCAGCGAACCGTCTTCGAGGGGTTTGGCGTACACCAATCCGTTGCCGCCGGGGTTGTCGGCAGGCGCGGTGGCCGTGACAGGTGCGGAGGCGGAGGCGGCACCACCGGCGCGATCTCTGCCGCCGCGGCCAGGCGCGGCGGGCGGGATGAACGCGGGACCGGCGACGCGCACCGCCTGCTTGCCCAGGCTGTCCTGATTGATGTCCAGCACCTCGTCGTTGGTCAGCAGGCTGAAGGTAAACGGATCGAGGCGTTCCATGTCGCAGCCGATGAGCAGCGGTGCGGCGAGCAGGCTCCAGAGGCTGATATGGGTGAATTGTTCATCCGGCGTCAGGCGCGTGCGGTGCATGGCCTGCGTCAGGCTGACGGTGCCGACCACCAGCATGTCGGGGTCGTTCCAGTGGCCCGGGCCACTGAAGGGTGCCCAGCGGTCCTGTGAGAAGCCGATTTCCGCCATGCCGCGCTGCCATCCGGAAGGGGCCAGGCCCCACACATCAATAATGTCGCCGGTGGTGCGCCAGGCGTTGGCGGACTGCGCCCACTTGGCGGCATTGTCGAAGGGCGCGGTGTTGGAGAGGCTGTAAACGATGTCGCGGCCGCTGTCGCGCAGGGCATCGCTCATCTCCTGCATGTTGGCTAGGTCGATATTCCAATCATATTTGAGGTAGTCAAAGCCCCAGGC
>JBBQTU010000094.1:0-14809 GCA_038213005.1 Tepidisphaerales bacterium
TCACCCCTCAACCCGTAGGGTGTGGTCGGTATGCTCCGACCCACCTTGAGTTGCCACCCCACCCCCGCCGCACACGCTCGCCGCAGACAGCCCCCGTGGCACGGCCCGCCTGCGCAGCACCTCGCTTGGGCGGACCCGGCCGTAGCCCCAGCCAAACCGCTTCCCTATTCCTGCCCTATCCCCTTTCGCCCTCGTGCGTTCCCGCGTTGTCAGGTCGTTTGCGTTGTTCCCGTCGTTGCGTCGTTGCGTCGTTGTGGTGAAACCGAACGCCGGCGGCTCGGCCACGCCAAGCGTCCTTTCGCCCTGTTAGGTAGTTTGCGTTTTTCCCGCGTTGAAAACGCCTCACTCATACTGCAACTTTCTTGCTCTTTCCCGAAGATTCTTTCCCAACTTCCCTAAGACAATCGCAACTCCCCTCCCCACGTTGCGTTTTCAACGCGAGAAAAACGCAACATCCCCGGAAAGGTGGAGAGCCACTGCGCCCAGCCTCCGGCCATCCACCGTGGATGGCCCCAAGCCCGGCCAGCGCCCCCAAAGCCCGTACGGTGGGTCGGTATGCTCCCACCCACCGTGCCAGAAAAGGAGCCGCGCCATGCAATTCCAAACCCCCCTCGCCCTCAAGCCCCGAACCACCTTCTACGTCGCCCGAGCCGATGAGCTCCACGACCTCCCTCACCTCCTGCCCATCCCCGGCCTCTTCCCCGCCCACCGCCTCTCACTCGTCGTCGGAACCTCCGGCGCCGGCCTCACCCAACTCGCCTGCCACCTCGGCGGGCCCGCATCGCCACGAAATGTTTACCGCCCCATCGACCAAGCCAAACCAGTGTATGGTCAATCAACAATCACCAATCAACAGGTTGCGCTCTACGCTCACCCACTTGGCACCGCGTTGCTGAGTTTCAGCCTTCTGCCGTTTCCCCGGTTGTTTCGGATTTCGATCTTCGGATTTCGTGCTTCCGCCTCATGGGGTGAAACCTGCGCACCTGACCCCCTCACCAGCGCGCAAGTCCTTACCCCACAAGCTCCCGCAACACCCCCCACCCCCTCCGACGAAAACCTGAGCACCTGCCCAACCTCAACCCCGCCCGCCACCCCTGAGGACACCCAACCCCAAACCTCCGAGCCGTGGTCGCCGGTTAGGACCAGCGCATCAATAACTGTCCGGCTCAGAGAGGCCAACCCCCTCCCCGCCTCATAAGCGTTACCTTAAGTGTCGCCCCGGTCACATGACACATGCCAAGAACGTTTTGCACAGCGATCCCACTTCTTCTCTTCGGAGAAAGAATAGCTCACGCAGAGACGCAGAGGCGCAGAGAGGACAAACAATGTTTTGCTTTCTCTGCGTCTCTGCGCCTCTGCGTGAGAAATGACTTGGGGTGCGGGCTAAGCCCGCGCCATGCCTGCCAATTATTCATCCGCCGGTCCTTAGCCCTGCCCGTCTTCCGCGCGGATTCTCAAATTGACCCCCTGCCAGCCCCATCTATAATGTCGCCTGCGTCCTTTGCGGGGCTGTCCGAATGCAGTCGGTTGAGATTGCGGCCGCAAAGCGGAAGGAGCTGAGTTTTGCGTTTTCTGCGGCATAGCCTCATTTTCGCGGCCGTGGCGGCCATGCCCGCCCTGGCCGTGGCGCAGACGCCCCCCATCGTCGAGCAACTCAGCGCCACGGCGGACACCGCCTACACATGGACCGAGGACCAAGTCAGTGTCGTCCAGTTTGAAGGCCCGGTCAGTTTCCAGCTCGACGATGTTTCCATGAAGGCCGACTCGGCCGTCCTCTGGCTCAAGCTTCGCCCTGGCGCGGTCTTCGAGCAGCAGGAGGTCGAGATCGCCCTGCTGGGTAGCGCCGTGCTGGAGCAAGGGTCCATCCGCCGGACGGGCGACCAGCTATTTGTCACCGCTCGCGTGCGAAGCAACGTGCGCCTGACCGCGAATCAGCGCGCCAGCCGCGTCCGGGCCGACACGCCCGAATACCAGGCCGCACAGACCCTGCGCGGGCGCAACGGTGGTGCCGCTCCACCCGAGGCTGGGAGCTGGAGATTGCCCACCCCGACCCCGCCGGCCGAACCGCCCGACAAGGGCCCGCCGGCGCCAGTGACGGCGATGATCCCGAAGGTGGAAGTCCGCTTCAAATCGATGCAGACCTCCATGCTGGGCGACGGCAATATCGCGGTCGTGCTTGAGGGCGGCGCTACCGTGATCATACGCCAGGGTCCGACCCAGGCCGTGGAACTCTACGCCGAACGCATGGTCCTGCTGACCCGCCTCAAGAAGTTCGCCGACATCCAGCAAGGCGGGCACACGCTGGACATGGGCGAGGCCGTCGACGGCGTGTATCTCGAGGGTGACGTCCAGATCGACTACATTCCCAAGGGAAAAACGAGCGCCGAGTCGCGCCTGCAGGCGCAGCGGGCCTACTACGAGGTCGCCACCGATCGCGCTGTGCTGACCGACGCGGTATTGCACACGATCGACCCGGGCAGCCACACGCCGCTGGTGGTGCGGGCCCAGACGATCAAGCAGCTCTCTCGGGGCGACCTGCACTCGGAATACCGCATGCAGCACGTGCTGCTGACAACCAGTTCGTTCGCCAATCCCAGTTTCTCCATCGCTGCCAGTAAGGCCTATCTGACACAGAGTCAGAACGACGAAGAGTATTACGGGAAGCGCAACAGCTTCAGCGCCACCAACACCCGCGCTGAGTTCTGGGGCTTCCCGGTCTTCTGGACGCCCTATTCCGCAGGTGGCGTCGACGAGCACGGCTTTCCCCTGCGTGCCCTTGAGATCGGCAGTTCCAATCGCTTCGGCACCACCTTCAAGTCGCAGTGGGGATTGTTTGAGTTGATCGGCCGCCCGCGCCCCAAGGGTCTGGACCTCTCCTTCGATGCCGACTACCTCTCTTCGCGCGGCCCGGCCGGCGGGATCGACGCAAAATACAGCGGCGGATTCATCACCGATGCCGATCGCCAGGCGTGGAACTTTGACGGCCGCCTGGATACCTATTTCGTCGACGATCACGGCACCGATAGATTTGGCGGGACCCGGCAGGAGGTCGATCCCGAGACCACGCAGCGCGGCAGGATCGCCTGGGAGCATCAGCATTTCCTGCCGGATGACTGGCAGGTCCAGATCCGCAGCGCCTGGGTGAGCGACCCGACCTTCCTGGAGGAATATTTCCCGGCCGAGTATCGCGGCGACATGCCTCTGGAGAGTTCGGTCTACCTGAAGCACCAGCGCGACACCGAGGCCTTTACGTTGCTGGGCACCACACAGCCCAACGGCTTTGTCACCAGTAGCGAGTACGCCCAGGAAGGGATGGAAATCCAGCGCCTGCCTGAAGTAGGCTACCACCGCATCGGCGAAAGCCTCGCCAGCGACCGCCTTACATGGTTCGCCGACATTGGCCTGTCAAACCTGAAGATGCAGCGAAGCGAAGCCGACGCCGGCGAGCTCGGATATCAGACCCCAGGCACCACCCCGAGCATTCCCGTTCAGGGGAGCACCGGGCTTGCCTCGCAGTCCGTGCAGCGGGCCGACATGCGCCAGGAGATTGACTCTCCCATCCAGGTCGATCGATTCCGCGTGGTGCCCTATGTCATGGCGCGCCACACGTATTACTCCGACTCGGTGGACAGCGGCACCCAGAACCGGATATACGCCGGCACCGGCGTGCGCATCAGCACGGCTTTCTGGAAGGTCGACGATTACGCCGCGTCAGATCTGTGGGATATTCACCGCGTCCGCCATGTCATTGAGCCCGAAGTGCATCTGTTCGCCAGCGGGCAGTCGGTCGACCAGCAGGACCTGCTCATCTATGACCAGCAGGTGGACCAGGTCAACGACATCCAGGCCGTGCAGTTGGCCCTGCACCAGCGATGGCAAACCATGCGCGGCGGCCCGGGCAACTGGCGCAGCGTTGACTTTCTCAGTTGGAATACCGAAGCCAACTTCTTCGCCAACCAGCCCGACGACATAACGGTAAGCCGAGACGCCGCGGCCGCGCCCAGCAGCATCAACACAGCGCCCACCGATTTCCGCGGGCTGTTCTTCCCGTCGGCGCCTGAAACGTCCGTGCCTCGGAACAGCCTGAACACCGACGCAACCTGGCGCGCCAGCGAGTCGACGGCGATCCTCGCCGACGCCCAGTACAACCTCGACGAGCGGACGATGGCGACCCGGTCGGCGGGCCTGGTCGTCCAGCGCGGCGATCGCATGACCTACTACGTCGGCAACCGCTACATCCATGACCTAAACTCAAACATCCTCAGTTTCCTGATGAACTACGAGCTGAGCACCCGGTACACGCTGGGCTTCGGGCAGAGCTATGACTACGGCTCGGACCAGAACGTGACCTCGAATGCTTCGGTGATGCGCCGGTTCGATGCGTTCTACATGATCTTCAGCGTGCGTTACGACGACGCCAGCGGCGACCAGGGCTTCTTCGTGAGCCTGCGCCCCAACTACATGCCGCCCGGAGCCGGGTCGAACATCATCCCCGGCGTCGCCAGGCAGTAGGGATCGGGGCCTGCCCAGCAGGACGAACTCACCGCTGCCCTGCCGCTTCGCGAAGGCTTCGGGTAATCGCCAGCTCGGCCAGCGGCTGCGACTTGCGATTCATGTATTGAAGGGCCCGCTGGATTGCCTGGGCATCTGTCCATGTTTCCATCCCTCGAATGCCGTCGATAATGTCCAGCAGTTCCTGCCGGGCACCGGCGTCAAACGCATCGCCGACGCTCGCCAGGGCCTTCTCGATCGCCGCCGTGTCCATGCGAATCTGGTTGCGCAGGTCGATCAGCCAGTGTTCCATCAGGTCGGCTGGCAGATTCTGCGCGCCTTGCTTGACCATCTTCGTGACCTCCGCGCGAGACAGCCCGTAGCTCGGCACCACCTGTATGCTGGTCTTCACCCCGCTGCGCTGCTCCGTCGCAAACACGCCCAGGATCCCGCTGGCATCGACCAGGAAGCTGACCATGATCTTCGGGATGCCGCCCGGCATTGGCGGCAGCCCGCCAAGGACAAACCGGCCCAGGCTGCGGCAGTCCTTGACCAGTTGCCGCTCGCCCTGGACGACCTGAATGCTCACGGAGGTCTGCCCGTCGACGGAGGTGCTGAAGAGGCTCGATGCGTGACATGGAATCGTCGACCCGCGTGCAATCATGTGTGCCACGGCACCGCCCATGGTCTCGATCCCCAGGCTCAGCGGCACCACGTCCAGCAGCAGCGTGTCGCGCCTGCCGCCCATCAGGATGCTCGCCTGCACGGCCGCTCCAAGGGCCACGACCTCCATCGGGTTCAGCGCGGTGTAGATCTCGCAGTTGAAGTGCTCCGCGACCTGCCGCCGGCTGCCGGGCGGGTGGGTCATGCCGCCAGCCAGCACAACGCGCTCCACACCGGCTGGCTCGAGCTTCGCATCCCGCATCGCCGCGGTGCAGCACTTGAGCGTTCGGGTCACCAGTGGCTGGACCATGGCTTCAAACTGCTCATCGGTAAGGCGGGCTCTGTAGATGCGATCCTCACCCAGGTCGATCTCGACTGTTGCCTGAGTCGCTTCGGAGAGTTTCAGCCTCACCTGCTGGGCGAAACCGCGGAGTGCCTGGCGGTTTGTGGGATCCAAGTCGATGCCGTTGCCGAACTGCCGGCGGATATCCTGCTCGAAGTGATCGACGATCATCCTGTCAAAGTCGTCGCCACCCAGGTGGGTATCGCCGTGGGTTGCCAGCACGCGGAAGACGCCTTTTTCGATCCGCAGGATGGACAGATCAAACGTCCCACCGCCCAGGTCATACACGGCGATGGTGGCATCCTCCAGCCGCTCCAGACCGTACGCCATGGCGGCCGCGGTGGGTTCGCTGAGGATGCGGAGCACTTCAAGCCCCGCGATGCGCCCGGCATCCCGGGTCGCCTGGCGCTGGGCGTCATCGAAGTAAGCCGGCACGGTGATCACGGCCCTGGTCACCGGCGAGCGGAAGTGGGCCTCGGCCCAGCTTTTGAGTTCCGACAGGATCACCGCGCTGAGCTGCTGCGGCGTAAAGCGTTGCCCCGCGAGTTCGACATCCACCATCGGGATCACGGTGGCAGAATCGTCCGAAGGGCCGGGCTGGACGTTGTGGGGCACGAGCCGATAGGGCAGGTAGGCGAGCTCATCTCGCAGATCGTCCAGGCCGCGGCCCATGAGTCGCTTAACCGAATAGACAGTTAGCTCGGCGGGCTGCGCGGCTTGGCCTGTCTGGGGCCCGCCTACGGTCAGCTTCCCCTGAAGCGCGTCCAGGCTGACGACCGACGGCAGGATTCGTCGCCCGTCCGGGGCCGGGATGATTTGCGGGCCGCGCTGGTCGCAGAACGCGACCAGCGAATTGCTGGTGCCCAGATCGATGCCGATGACCAAGTCGCTCATGTTCAGAGGCTCATTTGTTTCCGGCGTCGGGTCTAGTCCGGACGAGTGGTGTCCGCCGTCGCGCGTCCGAGGGCCGCCGTCTCACGCCGCAGGTTGCGGACATAGGCCATGAACACCAGCGCGGCGAAGCCGGCGCAGATCACCACCGTGACAACCCACAGCGCTCGATAGCTGGCGGGCCGCAGATCCGTCACGGTGACATCCCCCGAATCCATGGGCCGGGGGTAGACCACCCGCGCGGCGAGCTCTCGTTTCTGGGCGATCTGGTCGATCGTGTCGTTGACCTGCTGGATGACCTCGATGCGTTGTGCCATCAGCTTGTCGCGCATCTCGCCGGCCTCGCGGGCCGTCTTGACCTGCTCGCGGAGATGCTTCAGGTTGCCCTCGGCGGCAACTCGCTCCGGCGCGCCATCGTCCAGACGCGAGAGGTATTGTTCGGTCGAGAGCACGGACTCATTCAGAGCAGACTGCTTTGACGCCAGTGGCACCAGTTCTTCGATCTGTTCCCGCAGCTCGGCCGAATGGCGCTGGGCCGCCGCCTTCGCCGCCTCCAAGGTCTGGATAGTCACCTGGTATTGCTCGATGTCGAGGAGGCGCTGTTGCCCCAGCAGGACATAGGCCTGGGTCATCGTCCCCAGCCGCAGGACGTCGGCGTCCGGGTCCTCGGAGCGAACCGTCAGTTCGAGCCGGCCATCGGTAGCCCACCTGCGGTCTACCGCGCGGTGAAACTCCAGCGTATCGGTCACATACGAGGGATCGACAGGCCGCAGTCCCTGTGAGAGCAATCCTCGCGTCATTCCCCGCACGGCGTCGCTCTTGAGGATTCGTTCCTGGTCGAGTTGGAACTCCACCTGTTCGCTGGGCGAAAGCTTGTTGTAGTTGACGAAAGCGATCTTCGCGCGGACGGTCGCCGATTCGGGAATACTGATGTTGACCGTCGAGATTCCCAGCAGCAGTGCCAGGATGAACAATGGCAGGATGTAGAAAGGGCTGAACAGATGCGACAGCATCTCCTGGCGGCGGCGGCGGTTGTTGAGGAATTCTTCGTCGAGCCCCTCGAGCCCCTCTTCCGGGGGATTGGCCACCTCATTCGCCGCGGCCTCGGCGGCCTCCTCGGCCTCGTGGCGGGCGCGGTTCAGGGCCTCGGCCTCGGGATTGCGATACCAGTCGCTCATCGGCGGGTTTATGCCGCCGAAGATCGGCAATTCCAGCGTCGCGTCGGTCGCCGGCTCATCGGGCTGAGGCTTTGCCGATGGGGGCGCTGGCGGCGGCGGGGCAGGAGTGGGTCGGTCCTCGCCGGCGCGCTGCGCCTCCGTCGGGAGCTGAGCGTCGAGGTTTCCCGCGGGCTCCCCAATCGGACCTTTCTGACCTGGCTGGGCATCATCACTAACCATGGAATGACGAGATTCTAACAAAATCGGCGAGATACCCAAGCGCCCGGGGCAGATCTCCGCCAAGTTGGCCCCGGGTTGCGTCGGCAGGCCTGCATATCTGCTGGGCGGGCCACATAAACCCACCTTCCTTCGCCGTGGGCGGAGCTCCTCTTGGCGTGGGACTCGCGTTGTCGCTATCATCCGGACCGCGCAAGTTGGGCGATCGGGCAGGCGGATCTGGAGAGGTTGCATGCACAAGGCGAGTCGAAACTGGCGAAGGTCGGCGGCACTGGCTCTGATGGCCGTGGCGGTCTGCTCACGGGCATGGGCCGCGGAGGGATCGCTGACGGCAGCGGGCCTGCTGAAAGACGCGGCCACGGAAGTCAGCTACCTGAGTTTTGACCGGGCGTTGCCGCTGTTTCAACAGGCCGGCAAGCTGGCGGCTCCGGGTTCACCGCAGGCGGAGCAGGCCCTGTTCGGCGAGGCCGTTTGCCTGCAGCAGATCACCCCCGCGACGGCAGACCGGATTGGCGAGGCGTCCGCGACTTATCGGAAGCTTGCCAAGAAGCCTGATTTGGTGGGCGTTCAGTCGATGATGGCGCTCGGCCGGATTGCCGAACTGGTTGACTATCTGGGCGACGTTCCGGATCGCCCGGCCGCGCGGCAGTGGTATGAGAAGGCTCGCGAGGCCAGCGGCGAGCTGGCCGACGAAGCCACTCTTCGCATCGCGGCGACCTACGTTCAGGAGATGGATACTGACTCAGTCAAGAAGGGGATTTCCATCCTTACGGACTGGCTGGCGGGGCACCCAAACAATCCGCTGGCTTCGGCGATGTGGCAGTACGCGGGAAACACCTATCTGTATCCCCTGAATGATTATGGACCGGCGCTGGAGTGCTACCTGAAGGCCGACGCACTGGGTCTGATGGAAAAGGGCCGCGAAGGCCCGGTTTACTGGCGAATGGCGAATCTGGCCGATCGCCTGGGCAAGAACGACATCGCGATCATTTACTACACCAAGATCATCGAGAAGACCCCCACTAGCGGGAAGGCGTATGAGTCGCAGTTGGCACTGAAGCGTCTGGGGGCTCCGGTGCCCGAGATCAAGCTGTTCCGCGCCGGTGACAAGGCGACCCCCGCAACCGCGGTGCCCACGACCGGCCCGGCCGCCCCGACCACGTCGCCGACCCAGCCGCAGCCGCCGGCGGGCAAAGGGGTGGAGAAACCATGAGTCAGAAGCAGGAAACGACATCGACCCGCCCGTGGTGGCTGAACATCAATATGATCGGCGTGCTGCTGGTCGTGGCGGCGTTCATTGTCAGCATGTACCGGGTGTCGCAGATCGGCGAGCAGTTGTCCGAGTCCGACGGCACGACGATCATCCGGATCTCGCACTGGCAACTCGAACTGGGCTACCGCGACGCGCTGGAAGATGTGATCAAGATCTACGAGCAGGAGCAGGCCGCCAAAGGATCGAAAGTCAGGGTTTTGCAGATGCCGGTGACCGAGAAGGTCTATGCCCCATGGCTGAATACCAGCCTGATCTCCGGGCAGGCGCCGGACCTGGTGCTGATGGGCATGTCGGGGCTAACTAACAACGAGCAGTACCTGGCGCGCTACTTTGTCCCGCTGACGCAGGAGGTCAACAAGCCAAATCCGTACAACAAGGGTACGGAACTGGCAGCCGTGCCATGGCGTGAGACGTTCTTTGACGGCATGCGCAGCTTGTATAACGTCCGCCTGCAGGACTATTTCATGGTCCCGACGGCCACGTTCAACATGCGCATCTTCTACAACAAGAACATGCTCAAAACGGCGACCGGGTCGGACGCCGCCCCAAAGACCTTCGGGCAGTTGCTGGAGGCTTGCCGCAAGCTGGATCAGTATGGCAAGTCGCAGGGACGGCAGATACTCCCCATCGCCGGCAGCCAGTACAGCGTCGGCATGTTCACCAGTAAATATCTGGTCGCCTTCACGGCCGGAATGGAGAAGGCGCTGGATTTCGATATGGACGGCGTGGTCAGCCCGCAAGAACTCTATGTGGGCTATGTTGGTGGCACCTACCGGATGGACAAGCCCAACGTGAAGGCCTATTACCGGGCCATGCGCGAGTTGTGCAAGCAGTTCGGCGCGGGTTTCTCGGGCAAGGACCGGGCGACCGCCGCGTTTGAATTCGTTCAGCAGCGGGCCGGGATGATCGCCACCGGGTCATGGGATGCCCAGAGCCTTTTCAAACAGGCCGAGCAGGCCGGGTTTGATGTGGGCCTGTTTGATTTTCCGATGCCTGCGCCCGGTGAGCCGTACAGCGAGTATGTGGTCGGCAAACCCACCGAGGCCACGTCGGGCTCGGGCGGTGGCTACGGCCTTTACAAGTTCAGTCGCCATCATGACCAGGCACTGGATTTCCTGCAGTTTCTGACCAGCCAGCGGATCAACCAACTGCAAATGCAGAAGACCAACTGGATTCCGGTGGTGCTGGGCACCGAGCCCACCGGGCGGATGGCGGTCTTCGCTCCCGACCCGACCGGCTTCACCACTGCAGCCATCCCCGTCTATGGCGGCGATCTTGATAACAAGTACCAGGGCGAGTTGCAGAGCTTCCTGCAGGGCAGCGAAGCCTATGACGTGATGGTGAAGGAAATGGATAAGGCCTTGCGTGATCCTCGCAACGGCGGCGATGCCGCCTGGCTGCTGGAGTACAAGGACGCGGTGAAGCAGTCGCGCAATCAGGAGCGTTCACTTGCCTCCCAGGTCGTCCGCGGAATGATGCTGGGCGCCAACGACTGGAGCGAGAAGCATCGCCAGATCCTGTCGCAGCAGGTGGGCACCAACAACGGATTGACGATGCGTCACCGTTTTGAAGAGGTCCGCAAGACGACGTTGGAAGCGGTTGATAAGGCCATTGGCGGATGAGCCACGAGGCACCAAGACCAAGATGGAAACTCAAGATAGGTAGACGGAAAACATTAATGAGTGTCACGATACCCCAACCTGTGCAATCACCGCTGCGGCACAAGCCCGCACAGAGCCGGCTGGGCTCACTGATCCGGGAGCGCTCCAAACTTTACCTGGTCCTCTATCTGCTCATTGCCCCCACCCTGGCGGGCATGCTTGTTTTCAACTACTACCCCAAGCTGGAAACCATCGTCTACGGGTTCTACGACTGGGATGGACAGTTCAGCAAGGACTGGGTGGGACTGAGGAATTACCGCCAGCTCCTGGGCGAGAGCAAATTCTGGATGAGCTTTCAGCTCGTGCTGATCCTGCTGGTGGCCAATCTCGTGAAAATGTGGCCCAGCATCTTCGCCGCCATCTCCCTGCACCGGATCCGCAGTGAGAAGTGGCAGTACTTCTATCGTGTTGCGTTCGTGCTGCCGATGGTCATCCCGGGCCTGGTGTGGCTGCTGGTCTGGAAGAACTTCTTTGACCCCAACGTCGGCATCCTCAACCGCCTGCTCAACGCCACGGGGCTGATGCACGTGCTGGACCTCCTGGATACGGCGATGCCGGCCGTCGCCCGCTTCCTGGGCCCCGCGGTCAACAGTGTCATCAACCCATCGTTCCACAGCGTGTGGGGCATGCTATTCCTCGGCGCCGTGGTGCTGAGCTGCACCTGGGGCTGGATGGGCCGGCTCAAGGGGTGGGTGTGGTGGTCGCTCCTGCTGATGATCGGGATGTTTCTGCTTCCGACGCCCTACCTGCTGGCGATGCTGGCGGCGGGCTTTCTGATCGGTGAGACGCGGCGAACATCGGCCGGGCTGGCAACGATAAAGTGGATTGGCGGCCTGCTGATTGCCATCGCGTGTCTCCTGGTCCTGCTGACGATGGTGTGGCCGAGCCCCACGCATCAGTTCAGTAACGGCACGCCCGGCTGGCTGAGCAACGAGAACCTGGTCATCCCTTCGATGATCTTCTGGGGATTCCCGTGGGTGGGCACCGTTGGCGTATTGATCTACCTCGCGGGTCTGCAGTCGATCTCGCAGGATGTGTATGAGGCGGCCGAACTGGATGGCGTGGGCTCATGGGGCAAGCTGTTCAAGATCGAACTGCCGCTGATGATGACACAGGTCCGCATCAACCTGATTTTCATGACGATCGGCACGCTGACCGACTACGGGCTGATCCTGCTGCTGCTGGGCACGGCCGGCGGCCCGAAGAACGTCGGCATGGTTCCCGGGCTCTACATGTACAGCAAGGCGTTTGTCGACACGCAGTTCGGCTATGCCTGCGCCCTGGGCATGAGCATGTTCGTGCTCATCCTGCTCATTACGGTCATCTACAACAAGTACGTGAAGGTCGATAAGTAACCACTTACCCGGCAGCCCGCCGGGATGGATGGCGGAGAAGCAAGCGATGGCGTACAAAGTCAACAAGACGCACGAGTTCATCAAGCACGCCTCGATGTGGTTCATCCTCGTCTGCGCGTTCTTCCCGCTCTATCTGATGCTGGTGGTCAGTTTCAAGGACAACGAGCAGTTCACCACCAACCCGTGGTTCTTCGACGCGATCAGCACCTGGCATTGGGACAACTGGACCAAAGGCTGGGGCACGATCTCCAACTACATCGCCAACTCCGTGGTGACCAGCGTCGGCGCGGTGGTCATCGGGCTGGGCATGTCCATCCTGGCCAGCTACGTGGTGGCTCGTTACACCTTTCCGGGCAAGAGTATTTTCTATTATGGGCTGATCGCGTCGATGTTTCTCCCCGGCTCGGCCGCCACGCTGGTGACGACCTTCACTCTGTATCAGAGCATGCACCTGACCAACAGCCTGTGGGCACTGGTGATCAGCGGCGCGGTGGGGGCGCAGGTGGTGAGCGTCTTTATCCTCAAGCAGTTCATTGAGGAAATTCCCAAGGAACTGTTCGAATCGGCCCAGATCGACGGGGCGGGGCATATCCAGCAGATCACCAACATCGTGCTTCCGATGAGCGGATCGGTCCTGGGCACGCTGGCGATCATGCAGTTCCTGGGCGTCTGGAACGAGCTGATGCTGCCCCTGATCATCATGCGGGACGACCAGCTCCGCACCATCCCCGTCGGCCTGATGATGCTCGACGGCGAGTACGTCAAGGAATGGGGCCAGCTCATGGCCGGCTACGCCATCGCCTCGGTGCCGCTGATTATCCTGTTCATGTTCACGATGCGGTTCTTCGTCAAGGGCCTGGCCGCCGGTGCCGTGAAGGGATAAGCCGCGAGTCCGAAGAGTTGGCGAAGCCCGTCGCTGACTCTACAATCGTCGCCCGATGCTCAACCACATCCCAAACCTGCTGACCGGATTGCGGCTGGTGATGGCATTTGTGTTTTTCGCGATGCTCTCGCGATACCAGTATGAGCGCCTGGGGGATCTGACCTATCTCAATGTCGCCCTGATTCTCTATCTAGTGGCGCTGATCACCGATTTCTTCGATGGGTATCTGGCGCGACGATGGAAGGCCGAAGGCGCGTTTGGCCGGATCACCGACCCGTTTGTCGACAAGGTGCTGGTGCTGGGAAGCTTCATTTTCTTCGCGGCGAAGAATTTCGTGATTCCCTTCCCCAGCCCCGAGGACATCCCCACCAACGTCACGACGATCACCGGCGTCACGCCGTGGATGGTGGTAATCCTGCTGGCGCGGGAACTGCTTGTGACCACCTTCCGCGGCGCAGCGGGCAAGGGCGGGCAGTTCGGGGCGCAGTTCAGCGGCAAGGTCAAGATGACCCTGCAGTCGATCACAATCCTGGTGATCCTGGCATTTGTGAATTTCCATGGCCGCCTGGAGGAGATCGGGTACGATAGCGCAGCCCTGCTGGTGCGGAATATCTTCATCTGGGCAACGGTTGTCGTCACGGTCTATAGCGGCCTTTTCTATGTCGGCAAGATCGTCGCGCTGTATCGCGCAGGCCCATCCAGGGAAGAGTAGTCTGCAACCACGCCAATGGAGGGCGAGCCAAACGTGAATGAATATCTCTTGTCCGTGATCCTCGGCATCGTCGAGGGTCTTACCGAGTTTCTGCCCGTCAGTTCCACCGCTCACCTGCGCATCACCGAGGAACTGCTGAATGTCTCGCTAAAGAGCGAGTACTGGAAGATGTACTCCGTCGTGATCCAACTCGGTGCAGTGCTCTGTCTGCCCGTCTACTTCTGGAGCCGAATCCGCAAATTTGTCGGAACGTTCCCACAAGGTCAGACGGGCAACCGCACGATCTGGACGCACCCACTGAGCCTGGTGATGATCGCGTTTGTGGTGACAGCCGGGCCATGCTATCTGGCCGACAAGCTCATCTCCGCTCACTTGGAGAACCTGCCGATGATGGGCGTTGCCCTCCTTATCGGCGGCGTGGTCATGTGGGTAGTCGATTCCCTCTGCACGCACCCCAGGACCCTCCACGTGGAGGAAATGGGATTCTTCCAGTCCATCTTCATCGGCCTGGCGCAGATCCTCTCGGCGGCGTTTCCCGGCACGTCCCGGTCGATGATCACCATCGCGGCCGGGCAAGTCGGCGGCATGTCCCGGGCTGCCGCGCTGGAGTTCTCCTTCTTCCTCTCCATGCCCACCATGTTCGCCGCTACCGCCTACAAACTGAGTAAGCCCCTGCTCAAGCACGACGCGGCCATTGCCATGACCGGCCATAACTGGGCCATCCTGGCGATCGGGTTTGTCGTGTCCTTCCTGGTGGCGTACGCCGTCGTGGCGTGGTTCATGCACTGGGTGCGCCAGCACGGCTTCACGCCGTTTGCGGTTTACCGCATCATCGCCGGATTAGCCGTGCTGATCTGGCAATACCACTGAGACTGACCACCCGGCAAACGGCCACTCGCCCATCGCCGCAGTGCGGCGATGGGCGAGGCCCGTTTTCCCTCAGCGCAGCGGCGGTCTTTCTTACACGCTCAGGATACGCGTGAGGTAGTAGTCCAGTGACCGCTCGCGATCGGCATCCCAGGCGATACGGTGTACGCCGTGCTTGTCCTCTGCGAACGTGGTGAAACCGTACGTCTTGGTGCCCGCCAGTTCGACGCTGGCGGTCCCGGTGCGCCAGGTGCACAGGTCGGGCTGGACCATGGT
>JBBQTU010000095.1:0-14803 GCA_038213005.1 Tepidisphaerales bacterium
GGCGTTGCCGGTGCGACGGGCGTGCCCGTTTTTCCGGGCAGATGCCAGTTGCGCGTCAGCGAGGGGTTGGAGCGACTACGGTGCTGACAGAGGTGTCGCCCTGGCAGGGCTCAGTCAGGGTGGAGGGTTCTTACCCAGGGCTGCGCGAGTACGCTTACCCTGGGCTTACGAATGCCGCCCCGTTGGGGCTAAGAAATCGCGTGCCCGGAAAAATGGGCACGCCCGGTGCGACGAGTGCGTCCGTCAGATCGCGGTACTGTCGCATTCAACAACCCTCCCTAACCCTCCCCCACGGGGGAGGGGACCAAGGCGGCGTCCGGCCGCCACTGCATCAAAGGATGCGGCTGGGCGATGCTTATCTTGGCCACGGCTTGGACTTGGACTTCTGGTTGCTTGTCGGCTTGGTTTTGGCTTTGGCGGTCTGGCGTGCGGCTTCTTTGGCGGCGGCTTCGCGTTGGGCGGCTTGGGCGGCCTGGGCGAGGCAGCGGTCGTGCCAGTCGGAGTAGTTGCCTTCGAAGTCGACGACGGCCGGGGGCTGGAGGACCAGGAGGCGGGTGACGATCTTGTTGAGGAAGAAGCGGTCATGGCTGACGCACAGGAGGGTGCCCGGGAAGTCGGCGAGGGTGCGTTCGAGGGCTTCGCAGGCGGCGATGTCCAGGTGGTTGGTCGGTTCGTCCATGACCAAGACGTTGGGCTTGTCCAAGAGGAGCTGAGCGAGTCGTACGCGGGCTTTTTCGCCGCCGGAGAGGACGCCGATGGGTTTATCGGCCTGCTCGCCGCTGAGCAGGAGGGAGCCGAGCATGTCGCGGACGACCTGGGGGTGGAGTCCGCGGCCTTCCATGACTTCATCGAAGGCGGTGTGGTTCTCGTTGAGGGTGGAGTTGTTCTGGTCGTAGTAGCCGACGGTGAGGTTGGAGCCCCAGCGGACGGTGCCGCGGTCGGGCTGGCGGCGGCCGACGAGGGTTTCCAGTAGCGTGGTCTTGCCGCTGCCGTTGGGGCCGATGATGCCAACGCGTTCGCCGCGGGTCATGTCGAATTTCAGGCCGTCCCAGAGAGGTATCTCGCCGTAGCTCTTGGTCAGGTCCAGGACGCTGAGCAGGCGGTCGCCGGCGCGTTGCTGCGTGGTGAAACTGATGGTGGCGACCTTCTCCTGGCGCACGGCGTCGATCATGGCGGCGCTTTCCAGGAGGCGGTCGAGACGTTTTTCACGGCCTTTGGCTTCCTTGGAACGCTGGCCGGCTTTGAAGCGGCGGATGAACTCTTCGGTCTTGGCGATGTTCTTCTGCTGCTGCTCGTAGGCGCGTTCCTGGGTGAGTTCCATCAGGTCGCGCTGCTCGACGAAGTGGGAGTAGTTGCCGTCGAAGGTCATCAGCTTGGCGCAGTGGAGCCAGGCGATGCGGGTGGAGAGGCGATCCAGGAGGTATCGGTCGTGGCTGATCAGCAGGACCGCGCCTTTGTAGTTCACGAGGTAATCCTCCAGCCACTCGACGGCGGTGAGGTCGAGGTGGTTGGTGGGCTCGTCCATGATCAGGATGTCGGGTTCGCTGATGATGACCTTGGCCAGGGCGAGGCGCGAGCGCTGGCCGCCGGAGAGGGTCTCGACGGTCTGTTCCCAGATGGAATCGGTGAGTCCGACGCCGTGGAGGGTGGCTTCGAGGCGGTGTCGCCAGTCGTAGCCGCCGCCGACTTCAAACTCGTGCTGGGCGCGTTCGTACTTTTCGAGGACCTTCTGGAGTTCGTCGCCGGTGACATGGGCCATCTCGTGTTCGAGGTCGCGCATGCGGTGGGAGATCTGGTGGAGATCGGCGAAGGCCTCTTCGGCTTCGTCGATGACGGTGTTGCCGGCTTTGAAGGTGGGGTTCTGCTCGAGGTAGCCGACGGTGATGCCGTCGCGGATGGAGGCGACGCCGTCATCGGGGGTCGTTTGGCCGAGGAGGATGCGAAGCATGGTGCTCTTGCCGCTGCCGTTGGCGCCGATCATTCCGATGCGCTGGCCGCGGTAGATGGAGAGGCTAAGCTTCTCGAACAGGGCTTTGTGGCCGTAGCTCTTGGTGAGACTGTTTAGTGTTGCAATGGGCATAGTGGGGCGGGGAGTGTACCGGAATTGGGGGTAGAAGGTAACAGGGCGGCGAGGAAGAACGTAAAACGTAGAGCGTAAAGCGTGAGCTGCCTCGCTTCTGCGGGCGGTGGGCGGGGCATTTGGTGTGGGAGGTGGGGCAGATGCGCGGGTTTTTGCGGGTGGGGGTGGGGGGTGGCGCGAGGCGTTGTGGGATAAGGACTTGCGCGCGATTCGGGGGGTCAGATGCTCAAGTTTTGACGGGGAGGAGCGGCGAGTCTGCCGGAGGGGGGCGTCGGACTCGATCGGAGATGGGTTAGGGGCGTGGACGGGGTGGAAGATCTGTTGAACGCGGGCGGTGCTGATGGCGTGATTTGGCGTCATGGGGTGCGCGGGGATTCCGCCAGTGAGGGCACTGGCGGCACTTTGATGGCCGATTATGCGGTTGGGTGGGTAATTGGCGTTCATGTGTCACTTGGGTCAGATCGGGTACATGGGCAGGGCCTGGCGAAAAAAGGCGCGCCCTCTATAATATAGGGTGGTTTTCGGGTACGACAAAATGACAAGTAGTGGATGGGCAAGAGGTTAGAAATCTCCAAAAATCTTTGCGGATTTTTTGGAGCGGAATTCCTAGGGAATATTAAACTTAGGGTCGGTTCCAGAGCGGAATCTCGCGGGTCCGAGCCTGTCAGTCTGGCAGCCATCAGCGGATTCTGCGGAGACCCCAAAATCTTTGCGGATTTTTTTTGCGCGAATTTCCTAGAAAATCGCAAGCCGCTATTCTGTGGACTATTTTCGTGTGTAGGACCCCGGCCGTCTGTACAATGCGGGTATCTCAAGATCCCCTCCTATCGTCCAAGAGGTGCAGAACCACGCGATTGCTGTGATGCAGCAGCATGGCTGGGATCTCACGGTGTACGATGAGGCCTTCCTGACACAATCGCTGGCCAGAAGGCTTACAGTCATCTCTCTCAGCAGCTCCAAGGCATATCTGGATCGCCTGTTGGAGGATCGCCATGAGGCGGAGGTCTTCTTCCGTTCGCTGAGCATCAGCTATAGCGAGTTCTTCCGGAACCCGCTCACCTTCGCCGTGCTGGAGCAACTGGTCCTGCCCGGTCTGGTTGAGGCAATGGAGGAGTCCCGCCGAAGCGAGTTGCGCATCTGGTCTGCAGGTTGTGCTGCGGGGCAGGAGGCGTATTCCGTTGCAATTCTGCTTGAGGAAATGGCCGCCGCCCGGGGGCGTCCGATACCACTGCGGATCATCGCCACGGACGTTTGCGAGGATGAACTGGCTCGTGCACGGGCTGGCGTCTACGACACCAGCGCGGTGCAGAACGTCCGGCTAAAGCAGCTCCGCGATCATTTCACCCGGGATGGGGAGACGTATGTCGTCGCCCCACGACTGAGGGAGCGGGTTGACTTCTCCACCTACAACCTCCTGGACGAACGTTCCACCAGCCCGCCCGCGAGCATCTACGGAGATTTTGACCTCATATTGTGCAGCAATGTGCTTCTTTACTACCGCCCGAAGACACAGGGTGTCATCCTCAGCAAAGTGAGGCGAAGCCTGGCACACTGCGGCTATTTTGTCACCGGCGAGGTGGAATCGGAAATAGTGAAAAGGGCAGGGGGATTTCGGAAAGTAGCCCCGCCCGCGGCTGTGTTTAAGAAGGCCGCAGGCTGATGCGCGCGGCGTCGTTGCAGTGAGCGATGGCGTCCTTAAAGACAAAATTCGAAGGGCTTGACCTCGGCCATTTCTGGCATAAACTGTAACAAGCTGGTACAAGCTCGCCGCCCGAGGAGCTAATGGACAAGAAGAATCGAGATAGCGTCAAGCCCGCGGAACCCGAAGGCAGCCAGCCGTTGTTTCGAGTACGCCCGACAAAGCATGCTCGGCGGGAGGCCAAAGTTGGTGAATTGTTCCGGAATGACCGAGAGAAGCTATGGGTCATCAGGCAGTTGCGAATGTTTTACCACTGGCCACTGGACAGGAAACAGCAAAATAATCTTGGATCGGATTTAGACTTCTCTAAGGTCTCTCACCAGAACGAAACCTTCTACGAGTTACGGTTGGACGACGAGCATCTGCACCAGAAGAACCTTCGAGTGTTCTTTTGGGTACACGACGAACGCAGGACAATTTGGCTCATCCACGGTTACTGGAAGAAGACAAACCGCTTGGACGACGTGGTGAAGACGCTGGTCGCCCGCAGGATCAAGGCCCTCAAGGGGGGCATACAAGATGGGAGTATAAAATGAACGCCACAGCGAACATCACGAAACTGAAGCAGCACGAGGACAAGCGTTACGAAGCATTGAGCGCGGTGGTTGCCATTGTCCAGATGGACCCACACGGCCGTGAAGACCTCATCACGTACATCAAGGCGCTGAATGAAGCGCAGGTAACTGGGGATGAGCAAGAGAAGGAGTACGTGATGAAGGCGATCCTCGAAGTTTTTGAGATTGATGGCATCGAGGATGGTTCCGACCTCGACGCATGGGAAGAGGAAGCGGGGGCGTCCGTTGCAGGAAAACAAGCAGCGAAGGAAATTGCTCAGGAAACAGATCGATTTTTCGCTCGCTATCAGCGGATGAAATCACGGAGTGGATTGACCACGATTCGCCAAGTCGCCGACGCTGCTGGCCTCAGTCCAACGACAGTGCAGGCCATCGAAAAGCAACGGGTGAAGCCACAATTCAGAACACTCCAAGCGCTGGCGAAGGCATTTAAGATCGATGTCGCCGAGTTAGGCAAGTGACGCAGAGGGAGTCAACCAACGACATCGGCAGTGCGAACAGCAAATCGTCAGGGAGGGCAGGGCTTGCGCGTTTTTCCGGGCAGGCTGGGTGATGTGGCGATTGGGCACCCCATTCAGCAGCCGCGAGACGGCATTGCTGCGGCCGGTCCGCCCGGGCGAGATGCGGCGCCGGCGGACCGCGCCACGAGTGCGTTGCTGCTCAATGGGGCTGGGTTCCCGCGGTTGCCCGGAAGAAGAACGGGCACGCCCGTTGTTGCCGCGGGGGGATGGCCGCCTGGCGAGGGCGTCACCGCCCGTGTGGGGGTGGCAGCACAGGTCGAGGACGCCCGAGATGACCACGCGGCGTGCCCAGAAATCCGGGCGACGGTATTCGCAACCGATGGGGTGGCCTGGCGCTGGCGGCCTTGACCGATGGCCGAGGCCCGCCGGTGAGGGCACCGGCGGCACTTGCCCGGATTTCTGGGCACGCCCGCCACGAGGGGCGTTCCCGTTTTTTCGGGCAGATGCAAGTTGCGCGTCAGCGAGTGGTTGGAGCGAATACGGTGCTGAAAGAGGTGTCGCCCTTTCAGGGCTCATTCGAGGTGAATGGTTCTTACCCAGGGCTGCGCGAGTACGCTTACCCTGGGCTTACGAGTGCCGCCCCGTTGGGGCTAAGGATCGGCGCATCAATAACCGTCCGGTTCAAAAGGCCAACCCCCTCCCAGCCTCCCCCACGGGGGAGGAGTAAGAAAAGATCATCGCGACATTCCTGCCAGTTATTGATGCGCCGATCCTAAGTGGTCCAAGGCGTAAGTTCGGCGACGTATTTGCACGCGATGCGGGGCAATCGCGGAAGGCAGAAACCCCCTCCCTAACCCTCCCCCAAGGGGGAGGGGACGGAAGGCCCGCGTGCGCCCCAATTCTGTGGTAATTTGGTTCGTGCAGGAGAGGTGATCTGCAAGTATACTGCCCCCGGACTGGGCACTTCCTATGAAACTGAAGAACATTAAAATCGGCACGCAACTGCGTCTGGGCCTGGGTGGCGTCATGGTGCTCGTGGTCTTCCTGGGCGTGCTGGCGTGGAAACACGGCGGCCTCATGTGGCAGCAGACCGAGGGGCTGTATGACCATCCACTGATGGTGCAGAGGGCCATCGGCGCGATCGAGGCCGACATCCTGATGATGCACCGGGAGATGAAAGACATCTGTCTGGCCGAGAACGACCCGGAGCGGCAAACCCTCATCCAGATGATTGACACTTCGGAGGCCGACGCCTACCGGCAATGCGAGATCGCGTATGGCAGCTATCTGGGCCCACGGAGCGACGTTGACGATGTTCAGCGGGGCCTGGTGCAGTGGAAAAGCATCCGAGACGAGACCCTCCGGCTGCTGCGGGCGGGCAAGACGGCCGAAGCCGTAAGCCGGACCCGGGCCGGCGGCCCCGGAGGCGCCCATGTGCAGCAGTTGCTGCGCCACGTCCAAGATTTGAGGGATTTTGCCGCGGGCCGGGCAGACCTGTTTTATGGGGACGCCACCAGGCTCCATGATTCTCTGGATTGGCAACTTGGCATGGTGGTGGGGCTCATTCTTCTGATGTGCGTGGGGGTGGGCTTGCTTCTGCTGAGAGGGATCAGAAGACCCCTGCGGGAACTGATCACGGTGACGGACCAATACCGGCAGGGCAAGATGGATGCCCGCTGTGGCTATGAGTCTGCCAACGAGTTTGGGGCGCTTTCGGCGGCGTTCAACCAGATGGTCGCAACTTTGCAGACCGAAATGCATATCAAGGAGAACGTCGCTAAGCTGGCCGGCGTGCTGCTGCAGGAGGAAGAACTGCGCGCGTTCTGCCCAGCGATGCTGCAGACGCTGCTGGAACAGACCGGCTCGCAGGTCGGCGCGGTCTATCTCCTGAACCCGCAGAAAACCGCTTTCGAGCTTCACGAATCCATCGGATTGAGCGCGGACAGCCACAAGGCATTTTCCGCGACAAATCGCGAAGGGGAGTTTGGCGCGGCACTGGCCACGCTGAAGATTCAGCGGATCACAGAGATTCCGGCTGATTCGCACTTCACCTTTCACACCGTGAGCGGGGACTTCAAGCCCCGGGAGATCATCACTATCCCGGTCCCCTGCGACGGTGGAGTCACGGCGGTCATTTCCCTGGCCAGCGTGCGGAGTTATCCGGAGCCCACGCTGCGGCTGGTGGATGAGGTCTGGAGCGTGCTCACCGCCCGGATCAACGGCGTGCTGGGCGTGCGTCAACTGCGCGATTTCTCTCGCCGGCTCGAACAGCAGAACCACGAGTTGGAAGCTCAGCAGAAGGAACTGGCGCTCCAGGCGGACGAACTGAGGCATCAGAACGCCGAACTGGAGATGCAGAAGCGCCAACTGGACGAAGCCAGCCGACTCAAGAGCACGTTTCTCTCGAACATGAGCCACGAATTGCGTACTCCGCTGAACTCGGTCATCGCCTTGTCTGGCGTGCTCAATCGCCGGCTCGCCAAGACGATCCCCGCCGACGAATACAGCTACCTGGAGATCATCGAGCGCAACGGCAAACACCTCCTGTCTCTGATCAACGATGTCCTGGATATCTCTCGCATTGAAGCCGGTCGTGAGGAACTCAGCCTCGCCTGTTTTACAGTCCGCACGCTGGTAGGCGAGGTGGTGGCGATGCTCGAACCTCTGGCGCAGGAAAAGCAGCTTGCCTTGCTCAACGAAGTGGGCAACGATCTGCCGCCGGTCACCAGTGATTTCGGGAAGTGCCGGCACATCCTGCAAAACCTCGTCGCCAACGCGGTGAAATTTACAGAGGCCGGCTCGGTCAGGATTTCTGCGCAGCAGGTGGATGATGCGATTTGTATTGCCATCAGCGACACAGGCATCGGCATCGCCGCCGAGCACCTGTCGCATATCTTCGAGGAGTTCCGCCAGGCCGATGAGAGCACCTCGCGGAAATATGGAGGTACCGGGCTGGGTTTGTCCATCGCGAAGAAATATGCCGGGCTGTTGCAGGGCAGTATTACCGTGGCAAGCACGCCTGGGACGGGCTCGACCTTCACTTTCAGATTGCCGCTGCGGTCTGCGCTGCCTGCGATGGGTGGCAAGATTCCAGACTATACCGGCGTCGCAACGACGGGTGGGCCAGGCGTTGCGGTTGCCGGGCACGGTCGCACCATTCTGCTAGTGGAGGACACGGAGCCGGTTGTCATCCAGGTGACCGACATCCTTAGTTGCGAGGGCTACACGGTGCGGGTGGCGCGCAACGGGGCTGAGGCCATTGCTCAAATTGAGCAAGCCCTGCCGGACGCAGTGATCCTCGACCTCATGATGCCGGGCGTGGATGGCTTCCAGGTGCTCAAGGCGATCCGCGGCACCGAGAGAACCGGCCAACTGCCGGTGATCATTCTCACCGCCAAGCACGTGACGCCAGAGGAATTGAGTTTCCTCAAGGGCAACCACATTCATCAGTTGATCCAGAAGGGCGACGTTGGCCGGGGCGAACTGCTGGCGGCGGTGGCGAAGATGGTGGCACCGCGGGTGGAGCCGCCCGCCCCTGCGCCCGAGCCGCGAAGGACCGCCCGAGTGCGGCGGAGCGGGAAGCCGGTGGTGCTGGTGGTAGAGGATAACCCCGACAACATGGCGACGGCGAAGGCGCTGCTTCAGGACACTTGCATCGTCATCGAAGCCACCGACGGTAAGGTGGGCGTCGAGCAGGCGCGACGGCATGTGCCCGATCTGATTCTGATGGACCTGGCACTGCCGGTCATGGATGGCTTTGCGGCTCTGGCGGCCATCCGGGAGGATGAGTCGCTGCGCGACATTCCCGTGGTTGTGGTCACCGCCAGTGCGATGAAAGGCAACCGGGAAGAAATTCTGGCCTGTGGGTTTGACGGCTATATATCCAAGCCGATTGATGAGGCTCTACTGAGGACCGTGCTCGAGGAGAAGCTCCATGGCGGATGAAGTTATCAAGATCCTGGCGATTGACGACCAGGCGGACAATCTGACAACGCTCAAAGCCGTCCTGGCCGACGCATTTCCAGGCGCCAGGGTGCTTACCGCCGCCAGCGGCGCTAAGGGGCTCGAACTGGCGCTCACCGAGGATCCGGATGTGATCCTGCTGGACATCATCATGCCGGGCATGGATGGGTTTTCGGTTTGCCGGAAGTTGAAGGAGCACGATCGTCTGCGGCTCATTCCGGTGGTCTTCCTGACCGCCCTGCAGACGGACCGCGAGAACCGCATCAAGGCGTTGGATGTGGGGGCGGAAGCCTTTCTCTCCAAGCCGATTGACGAGGTGGAACTGACAGCGCAGGTCCGCGCGATGGCCAAGATCAAAGCGGCGAATCAGCTTCGGTGGCGAGAGAAGGAGGAGTTGGCCTCGCTGGTTGCCGAGCGCACCCGTGCACTGGAGCAGGAACTGGTCGAACGCCGCAAGGCCGAACAGGAGCTTGAAGGCGCTAACGAAAGCCTGCGGCAAAGCCAGGCGGCGATCCTTACGATGTTTGAGGAACTGGGACGCGAGACGACCAAGCGGGAAGAGAGCGAATACTTCTTCAAGGAGGCCCAGCGAGCCGCATTCATTGGCTCCTACAAGTACGATCTGGTCACTGGCTTCTGGGAATCTTCCGAAGTGCTTGACCAGATCTTCGGCATTGACCAGCACTATGGCAGAACGCTTCAAGGGTGGATTGACCTCGTGCATCCCGATGACCGGGGGATGATGGAACACCACCTGAGGGAGGACGTGGTATCCAGACGCCAGCCTTTTGACAAGGAATACAGGATCGTCCGCAAGGCCGACGGCCAGATCAGATGGGTACACGGGCTGGGCAACATTGGTTCCGACGCTGGCGGCAAGATGACCTCGCTGCTCGGAACCATTCAGGACATCACTCAGCGTAAGCAGGCCGAGAACTATCGCCAGCTTTCCACCAAAGTGCTGACGAGTTTCAGCAGCAGCGGCGAGTTCAAGGATGCGCTACAGCAGATTCTCGCTGCCGTGAAACAGGCGATGGGTTGTGACGCTGCTGGAATTCGCCTGCAAAGCGGGGACGACTTTCCGTATCTGGCTGAGGCGGGATTCTCTGCCGATTTTCTGCTGACCGAGAACACACTGGTGGCCCGCGACCGCGAGGGCGGTGTCTGCAGAGGGCCTGACGGCAAGACCTGTCTGGAATGTACCTGCGGTCTGGTTCTGTCCGGAGGAACCGATCCGGCCAATGTGCTGTTCACGCCGGGCGGAAGCTGGTGGATGAATGATTCCCTGCCGCTATTCGATCTTCCAGCCGCCGAGGATCCGCGACGTCGTCCGCGAAACCGGTGCATTCATGACGGATACCGTTCGGTGGCGCTGATCCCCATTCGCGACAAGACGAAGATTGTGGGCCTGCTGCATCTGAATGGCCGCAAGAGAGACTGCTTCACGCTGGCGGCCATTGAGGCCCTTGAGGGCCTGGCCGGGATCATCGGCGAGGCGCTGATGCGCGACCAGGCGGAGGCGGCGCTACGGGAGAGTGAACAGCGGTTCCGGAGCCTGTATGACTCGATGAGCGAGGGGGTGGCGCTGCATGAACTGTTTTACGACCCGGCGGGCAAGGCCATCGATTACAGGGTACTCGCGGTCAACCCGGCCTATGAGACGATCACTGGCTTGATGGCGGATCAGGTGCTGGGGCGCGAAGCCACTGTTGCCTACGGCACAGGCGAGGCGCCCTATCTTGATCGGTATGCCAGGGTCGTCGCCAGTGGGAAGCCTGCGCAGTTCGAGACCCGATTCGATGCCTTGGGGAAGGATTTCCGTATTTCTGCATTTTCACCTGCCAAAGACCAGTTTGCCACGGTGTTTGAAGACATCAGCGAGCGGAAGCGCGCTGAGTCGGTCCTCGCCGCCGCCAAGACGGTCGCTGAGGAAGCCAACCAATCCAAGGACCGGCTGCTGGCGACGGTGAGCCACGAGTTGCGAACGCCTCTGACGCCGCTACTCATGCGGTTGTCGATGTTGGAAGAGGACTCAGAGGTACCGGCATCATTGCGGGAATCGATGACGATGATGCGTCAGAGCGTCGAAATGGAAAGCCGTCTGATCGATGGGCTGCTGGACCTGACCCGCATGACCCGGGGCACTCTGCACATGAAGCCGGAGGTGGTGGACGCCCACGAACTGCTGGAGCGCGCCCTGGGGATGTCGGTAGAAGACAGCGATGCGATCGCTCCGGTGATCCGCTGCGAACTGAAAGCCTCGCAACACATGGTCCGGGTGGACCCCATGCGGCTGCAGCAGGTGTGCTGGAATGTCATCAAGAACGCCGTGCAATATACGCCGGCCGGCGGCACGCTGACCATCGAGTCGCGCAATACCGCCAATGGGATGCTGGAACTGCAGTTCATCGATACCGGAATTGGCATTGCGCCCGAGTTTCTGCCGCGAGTTTTTGATGCGTTTGAGCGGGGACCCAATATGGGCCATGTCCGCCCCAGCGGCCTGGGGCTGGGCATGGCGATCGCCAAGTCGCTGATGGAGCATCTGGGCGGATCCATTGACGTCTCCAGCGAGGGGCCGGGGAAGGGATCGACCTTCACCGTGCGCCTTCCACTGGCTGAGGCAGCAGAAGAGAAGAGTCCAGTGGTGCCGGCCACTGTAACGCCTGATTCGGTGGCTCGGCGGCTGCGCATCCTGCTGGTGGAGGATGATGCTGCAACGCTTGAGATCATCGCCGAGGTGCTCCGGGCCATAGGCCATGACGTGAACACCGCAGCGACGGTGAAAGAGGCGATCGCGGCCGCTGAATCAGCGGCGTTTGACCTGCTGGTGAGCGATATCGGCATGCCCGATGGCAGCGGTCTGGATGTGATGCGGTGGTTCAGCAAGTACCGGCCGATTCCGGGCATTGCGGTCAGTGGGTATGGCACGGAAGAGGATATGCAGCGCAGCTTGGAGGCGGGGTTCTTCACTCACATCATCAAGCCTGTCCCGGTGAGCACGCTGCGCTGGGCGATTCAGGAGGCGACGGCGCCGGTGCAGGCGACAGGTGCCTGAGGCGAGGCGGCATGGCTACTGGGCGGCAGGCGTGCCTGCAGTTTTAGGGCGGGGGCATGCGACCGCTTTTGCAAGGCGTCATGCCGCCGCACTCCAAAAGGTTGCCCAGGGAAACGGGCACGCCCCGTCGCTCTTCCCGCTCCATCCCCGTTTGACCGCCTGCGCCCGGACCTGTAAACTCTACCCCTGTGACGTCCGACGGCCGCGATATCACGCCGGACAGACAGCTTGGAGCCTTCCGCAGCGGCGAGTTCTCGAAACGAAGTTCTACTAACGCGGAGACGGTCTTGGCCGACACAATCGACCCATCCCTGGAAGAGTACGAGAAGAAAGAGAAGTGCGGCGTATTCGGTGTCTGGGGCACCAAAGCCGCATCGCAGCTTTGCTATCAGGGCCTCTTTGCGCAGCAGCATCGCGGCCAGGAATCCGCGGGGATTGTCGTCGCCAATGGCCCTGACCTTGTCGGGCACCACGGTATGGGCCTGGTCAGCCAGGTTTTCACGCAGCGAATCCTCAAAGAGGATCTCGCCGGCACCGCGGGGATCGGCCATGTCCGCTACTCCACCACCGGCGCCAGTCGCCTCGCCAACGCCCAGCCGCTGCTTCGCCGCTATCTCATGGGTGCCGTCGCCATCGCCCATAACGGCAACCTGATCAACGCCGACATCCTCCGCAAGGAATACGAAGAGGCCGGTCACATTTTTCAGAGCACCACCGACACAGAGACCATCGTCCACCTGCTCGCCAAGCCGGCCCACATGAGCCGTCCCGACCCGCTCGCCTGCGCCCTGCGCCACCTTCAAGGCGCCTTCAGCCTGGTCGTGCTCTTCCCCGATCGCATGGAAGCCGCCCGCGACCCGTGGGGCATCCGCCCGCTGGCCCTGGGCAAGCTCGCCACCGGCCAGTGGTGCGTCGCCAGCGAAACCTGCGCCTTTGACACCATCGACGCCACCTACATCCGCGATGTCGAGCCCGGCGAGATCGTCCGCATCGACGACCACGGCATGACCAGCCGCTACTTTGATAAGCCCGCTGACGAACAGGCACGCTGCGTGTTTGAGCACGTGTATTTTGCCAACCCCGCCAGCAAAGTCTTCGGCATGACCGTCCATCCCGTTCGCGAAGCCATGGGCCGGCAACTCGCCATCGAAGCGCCCGTCGAGGCCGACTACGTCATGCCCATGCCCGACTCCGGCCGCTCCGCTGCCATCGGTTTCGCCCGGCAATCCGGCATCACCCTCGAAGAAGGCATCGTCCCCAACCGCTTCGTCGGCCGGACGTTCATCCTGCCCAATCAGGACGCCCGCGACCGCGCGGTGGCGATGAAGTTGAACATCATCCCGGATGTGGTTCGCGACCGGCGCATCATCCTGGTCGAAGACTCGATCGTCCGCGGCACGACCACGCGATCCAAGATGCGCGCCATCCGCCGGGCCGGTGTGAAGGAAATCCACCTCCGCGTCTCCTGCCCGCCGATCCGCCATCCCTGCTTCTACGGCATCGACTTCCCCACCCGCAAGGAGTTGATCGCCCACGAGCGCACCGTCGAACAGATCCGCGACTTCCTCGAGGTCGATACGCTGGCCTATCTCTCGATCGATGGAATGCTGTCGTGCATGAAAGGCCCGGCATCGAACTACTGCACTGCCTGCTGGAGCGGCAAGTACAAGCTGCCTATCGAAGAGCAGGGCAGCAAGTTCGGCCTCGAACGCGACCAGATGAAGATGTTCTGAACGAGGGCGAGTTCTCGCTACTGCTGACCTTGCTGGTCACGCCGGTTGTGTATTCGCTGATCGTCGACCTGGGCGCACGCATCCGCCCGGCACGCAAGCCTGCGGAAACAGAAGCCGAGGTGGCGGTCACTGGGCAGTGAGCAGGGCCAGGCCGTGAGCTACGCGGCTGTCGTGAGCAGGGCACGGTCGATGCTAGCCCCCGCGGCCGCCAGTTCCTTCTTCACTTGCGTCAGCACCTTCTGGGCATACTGCTCTTGCCGGCGGGCATCGCCCATAAGGGCCTGATAGCTCGCCCGGCCGTCGATCTGGATCGCAGGGGTCAGAAGCTTGACGATTGCCTCATAGTGTTCTGCCGCCGCAATGAGTTGTTCGGCCGAATTACGCGGCATTCGATCTGCCAGGGCCAAAAGATATCTCGCCGCCACACGGCTGCCATTGATCGTCGACGCCGCCGTGTTGGTCACACATCGGCAGCTCTCCTGCCCGCACGGCCCGCAGAACGGTATCCGCAGCATCGCCGCCATCCATGCATCCATGGCCGGGAGGCCGAACGCGATCTTGCGCTGGCCCGGCTCCAGCGGCTTGTCCCCAACACCCGCGATGCGGCTGGACGCACGCCGCAGGATTTCCATGTCCAGCGCCTCGCCGCTCAATGTCGGCCCGCCTTCAGTCGCGCTGATGATCCAGCCATCGCGCACAAAGTCGATCGCGTTATCCGCCCGGCCGTTGCTTGCTGCCCCGGCCATCTCGCCGTCGTGCGATGCTGAGAGCACAAGGCCCCATTGCGTCCGAAGCAGATCGGGGCTGCTCCACTCGCCCATGGATAGCACGACGCCTCCGTACGCGAGGGCTTCGCGGATCATCCCTGCAATCGGTTGGCGCCAGTAGAGCTTCTGCCACTGCGCCAGTGCCTCGGGAATCTCGGGACGAGGCGGAATGCCCCCCGGCTGCGGCGAATAGACCACCGGCCGAAACGACAGGCCCAGCGACGCGCACACCATGTCGATGTTCCGCCCGCGTCCTTGCACATGCCAGGATGACTTCTCGGGTTCTCCCGGCCGGATGTCCGGCGCAAAGGCGTTGCCTGCGACGACATACAGCTTTTCGTACTCGTCGTCTTTGCCCAAGTGCCTGGCAACGGCCTGCATCGCCAGGCTGAAGGTGTCATCGCGACGCGAGTCGCCGTGAAAAACAAGATTCGAGATGTCGCTCGTGGGTGCCATGAACACTTCCT
>JBBQTU010000096.1:0-14615 GCA_038213005.1 Tepidisphaerales bacterium
GGACCGAGGAGCAGCTCGAAATTGAACAGCGCAAGCTGCGCAAGCTCGAAGAGAAGCTCTGTATGAGCGTTGAAGAATTTCTCGCCAAGTACCGCAGTCTGCGGGATTCGATGCGCAAGGGCATGGCGGCCCGGACGGAGATGGTGGAAGCCAACCTGCGGCTGGTCATCAGCATCGTCAAGAAGTACATGAATCGGAAAGGGCGTACCTCATCGCCGCGTCGCCCCCACGGGCGGCTGACCTCGAAACCTCGCTGCCGCTGCTCAAGACCGGCGCGCGGGCCGCTCTTCAGCCCCAAAGGGGCGTAATTCATAAGCCTGGGGCATCGCCCCAGGTGGTCGCCGTCAAAATATCCCGAGATGTTTGGTGTGAGCCCTGAAGGGGCGATACGATGGGCACCAAGGAGGCCAATCCATGCCCCAATCACTTTCGCGCGTCCTGCTGCACATGGTCTTCTCAACCAAAGATCGGCAGCCCCTGATCTCGCCAGATCTGTGCGGCAAGCTTCACGCCTACCTTATCGGTGTCCTGCGCAATCTCGATTGCCCGTCTATCCAGGTGGGCGGCACGGATGACCACGTGCATCTGCTGCTGGTGTTGTCGCGCACACGCACGATCGCTGGCGTGGTGGAAGAAGTAAAGACGTCGTCGTCCAAGTGGGCCAAGACGCAAGGTGTTCCAGCGTTTGCCTGGCAGACGGGATATGGGGTGTTTTCGGTCAGCGAATCACGCGCTGATGATGTCGTTGCGTATATACAAGGGCAGGAAGAGCACCACCGACACCGAACATTTCAGGACGAATTCCGTGAATTCCTGCAACGGCATCAGGTTCCGTTTGACGAGCGACATGTGTGGGCGTAGTCGGATGCGCCGAAGAATCGAACGGATGTTGCGCCCCTTCAGGGCTTTCGCAGAGGAGACGGTCAATTCCTGGGGCGATGCCCCAGGCTCATGAACCACGCCCCTTTGGGGCTCAAGACCTGGCCGCGCCCAACGTCCGGAGCGATGCCGGCGACGGCCAAGATTCCCACGCCGAACTGCCCTGACCTTCCGAAGACAAAGGGCTGGCCGCTCTTCAGCCCCAACGGGGCGCAATTCATAAGCCTGGGGCATCGCCCCAGGGTGGTCGTCAGCGATATCTCGAAGGGTTTGGTGTGAGCCCTGAAAGGGCGTAACTTATCGTCGCGTCGCCCCAATGGGCGGCTGACCTCGAAACTTCGCTGCCGCTCCCCACAGCGTCACCCCCACCACCCCATGCACCGCCACGCTCGCCCAGATCGCCGCCGGCAGGGCAATGGGAACATCCTGATTCAACTGCAGCAGATGATACGCCCGGCCCATCTCTGTCCAGTTGCCCAGATCTAGCAGACCATTGAGAGCAAACAGCGGATGCACGGCGACAATCCCGCGCACCAACCAATCCGCTCCCATACTGCTGAGGTGATGAAACAGCCAGACCGGGCAACTCAGCCACAGGATACCCAGCATCGCCGATATCCCGGCCGACACGCCCGCCGACGCCCCCAGCCGCCGTAGCGCCCACGCCAGGCCCACGAGAAGCGACAACAGCGCCACCAGCACCACATACGCCCCCAGCCACTGCCGGAACCCAATCTCCGCCGCGAACATCAACCACAGCCACGCCAGCCCCACCCCGTCCACCAATCCGCCAGCGCGCATCAGCACCGCGCCGGGTCGCGTTGCTGATAGGGCGATACCGGGAACCAGCAGCGCCGCCAGAACGGTTGCCCCGAAGAACGCCCCCAGCGTCGGCCCTGCCGCGATGATCGCGACGATCCCGGCGACAACGCCGACAGCGAAGGGCAACGCCGCCTGCTTCAGCAAGCGCCCAGCCGACCAAGACACATCGGATTGCTCGACATCATCCGGCATAAGGCTCCAGCGAGCCGGGATCGTAACACAGACGGCGACGAAATAGCGGAGGCGAGTAAGGTGCCCACACGCCCCCACCATGAAAGGGCGCGGCTCGGCTTCAGTCGATCTGACGGCATTCCGCCAGCGCCTTGTCTAATCTGGGGTCCGGCTTGCTCTTTCCGAAGACGTCGCTGAGGTCGCGTTTCTTCGGACTGAGATTATCAAGACGCAGGCCCAGACGCAGTGCATTGACCACTGTTTGGTTGAGGGACTTGCCTTCGGATCGAGCCCTGGCCCGCAGGGCTTTGTCGACGTCTTCGGGGATGTCTCGGATCGTATACTGCATCGATAGAGTTTAAGTCGTCATTGCAGGCATGAGAAGCAGACATTCGCCGCGCCGGTCCGGTGCGCAACGCAGCCATCGCTGCGCGCATCGTTCGCGCACAACACCACGAAACTACCGGTAAGAGGCAACGCCGTAGCGCATCCCCCAAGTGGGGCCGGCCGCCTCGGCCGCCCATTTCGTCCCTGCGGCGCGACGGTCGGCGGTCCGAGAATAAAAGCTCGAGCCAGAGTGCTTGCTTGTTCCACCTGCATCCTGAAGCGTGCTCCCCTGGCAACCAAATGGGCGGCCGAGGCGGCCCGCCCCACTTTGGACACCGCGAAGGTCAGCCCAGCATGGCCCCGTCTGCTGCCCGAGTTGCCACAGGCGTCCCGCACTCGGGGCAGCGATCGGGTGTCGCCCGAAGGTCGTAACCGCACTGCCGACACAGCCCCGCCCTCCGGCGCCGGCGCGTGCGGACGAACTCTCGCAGCCGAAAGCTCGGCATGGCCAGCGCCAGCAATGCTGGAAACCAGTAGGGGATGCTGATCCTGATAAAGCTCCCATTGGAGTAGCCGAAGCCAAGATATCGCCAATTCGTCTCTATCTGAAAGAGGTCCGAGCCGTTGTGCAAGCCGTTGGACTGGTAGCGATAGATCACCTGTCCCCACACCGACATGATCTCATGTGCGAAGTTGGTTCCAAAGCCGCGACTGCCAATCGAGTCGTAACTCTGCACCCAAAGGATCACCACCCCGCCAAACAACAGCAGGGACAGGGCCGAGAGGATGTTAAACAGGCGATGTCTCATCGTTCGTCCAATCTACCTCAACAATGCAGCAGGCCACCCTCTGCCCATCACCCCGCCGAGTTGTCATCCTCCACCCGCTGAAACTTATAGAACGCCTTGTACAACCCCGTCACCTTCTCGCTGCTGATCATCTGCGGGCGATATTTCTCATTCCGCGGCTGAAGCCGAAGCACGGCCTTCCCCGCTTCGTCGGTCTCGAAGAACACCCGCTTGAAGGTCGTCTGGCCATCCTCAAAACGCACGAAGCAGTCGTCGCCGCTGCGGGCCATCAGTGCCGGTGAGAACACCACCACATCGTCCTCGCGATACTTCGGCGCCATGCTGTCGCCGCACACCCGCGCTGCAAACGCGTTCTCGTCGGCCAGGTCCGGGCAGGTGATATAGCTGTCGGCCACCCCGGCCGGATATCCCAGGTCTGTGAAATCCTTCGGATACCCCGCCGACACCTTATTAATGATCGGCACCGCATTGCTGCGGATCTGCTGCACATTCCCCGAAGCCCCCTCCACCAACTCCTGGAGCACGCCGCTCAGGTAAGCCGTGTCGAGATTGATCGGTGCGGTCTTGGGCCCCCGACGGGCCGTCTCGTCGGCCGCATCACGCATGAGCTGCTCACTGTCGCCCCCGGTCTCCTTGTCACGCTTTTCGATCAGCCGCTGCAGCATCAGCCGCACATCCGCCGGCGTCCGCGCCAGATGAGCGGCCGTCACCAACTCAAACGCCGGAAACCCCAGCGCCAATTCAAGCTTCCGCAGCTTCTCATCCGATGGCGGATTCGGCGTTCGCTCGGTCTCGATCAGCGACAGATACGGCTTGGAAATTCCCGTCCGGACGGCCAGCTCATCGAGAGTCAGCCCCAGCTTCCGCCTCATATACCGCAATCGGGGTCCAAGACCTTCTTTGGTCGCCATGTGCGAGCCTCCCGTAAAGCAAACCTGTCTAGTAAAAGGTATACCTGCGACATGCCCTTGTCAATCATAACCTTTTACGATCCACCACCTTACCGCTCTTTACCCTCCTAATTGCCAACGAATCGGAGGTCGAAAAACGCTAGAAATCAGGAAATATACGCCGTAAATGCCATAAATAGCGGCCGTCTAGGAAGTTAAGCGAATAATAAACATATTGGTTGACACACGCCAAACCTACGCTACACTGCCCGTCGGTTTTGAGAGTCTAAAACACCTCGCAGAAGAAGGAAGGAGAGCCCGATGGTCGCTACCGTCAACAGCAACTGGGATTTCTCAATTCGCGCCGCCGAGGATCGCCCCGACCACGCCCGGCTCAGCTCGCCGGCCGACATCCAGAGTATGCTCGATGAGCTCACCTATCTCCCGCAGCGCGACCGCCGCGTCTTGGAACTGCGATCCCGCGCGGGATTCACCCTCAAGCACATCGCCGATCTCACCGGCCGCTCGACCAGCTCCATATCGCGAAGGCTCTCGGCACTGAGTCAACGTCTGCGCGATCCCCTGGTTCGCGCCCTGCTGCGACACGCCACCGAGTTCGAACAACAGGAACTGGAGATGGCTCTGCTTCATTTCGCCGCCGGCCAGGGCGTCCAGCGCATCGCGCGCGACCGCCGCATCTCCGAATGCCGGGTGATCGCCGCCCTGGCAACCGCCCGCGGCTGGCACCGCAATCTCCGCGCCCAAGGCAGCCCACTCCGGCGCGGCGGCGACAACACTCCCGCAGATCCTTCTGACGCCAGACGCGCTGCTCGACCCACTTGCTGAGGCCCCACGCTGCCTGGCGCCGTCCGCCGTTATCTCAACGCAAATCATCCAACCCCTCTCTCACCCAAAGGAGAAACACCATGATCGCGATGAACCAGAACGCTCTCTCGCCCAAGGCCCTCGATGTGCTGACCCGCTTCAACCTCCGCCCGCGGGATGCGAGACTGAAGCCCCCCACGCCAGACGCGCCAACCATCCAGCACCTCACCGGCAAGCTCACCCCCGGCTCAATCACCCTCATCACCGGCCCCAGCGGCGCTGGCAAGACCACCCTGCTCCGCGCCGTTGAGTCGAGCCTGCGCTCGCCCAGGGTCGATCTTGGGACGATCCACCTTCCCGACACACGCGTGATCGACTGCCTGGATGACCTGAGCGTCGAAAGCGCCCTGGAATGGCTGGCTCGCTTCGGCCTGGGCGAAGTCTGGTGCTACCTCAGTCCCGCATCCCGCCTCAGCGACGGCGAACGATTCCGCCTGCGACTCACCATCGCCGTCCACCGCGCCACGAAGATCGCGGCCCGCCACGGCAGCGCGGTCGTGCTGGCCGACGAATTTGCCAATGCCCTCGATCGCATCACCGCCCGCATCGTCTCGCGAAACCTGCGACGGGCGCTCACCGGTTCCTCGGTTGCCGCCATCCTCGCCACCGCACACGATGACCTCGAACCGGCACTGGCCCCCGATTCGGTCATCCACTGCGACTTCGGCGCCTGGCACTGCCATCGCCCGTGAGCGGGGGACGCAATCCTGAAATGCGCGCGTTCGCCGAAGTAGTAGTGCGTGGCGTCCCCGCCCGCACAGGACCATCGCACGCATCCCTAGCAGATCACGGCCAGTGCGTCGGCTGCGCCCGTTTTGGGTGGAATCCGTATGAGTCCACCGGTGAGGCGAACATTCGCGCTACCGAGCCAGTGGTTCTCCACCGGCCGACTCACGTCGGCCGCTCGCCCTGAGCGCCCGCCCTGGGTCGTTCACTTCAACACTCCCGTGAGGAGCCTATGCCCATCCCATCCAACCCCTTCGCCTTCCTCCCCGGCCAGCTCCGCCTCACGCCCGGCCACGCTGCCGACTATCGCCAGCTCGAGCGATTCCACTACGCCCGTGCCCGCCCGGCCAGCTTCGCCCGCGTCTGGACCCTCCACTTCTGCCCCGCCGCGCCCTCGTGCGCCGGTGAGCGCCTGATCGCCGTCGCCGTCCTGTCCTATCCTCCTCTTCGCTGCGCTGCCCGCGAGCGCGTACTGCGCCTATCACCCCCAGACGGCCGCCAACTCGCCCCCTTCGTCAATCGCCACCTTCGCACCATCAGCCGAGTCATCGTCCATCCCCAGTTTCGCGGCATTGGCCTGGCCAGCCTCCTCATCCGCGCCACCTGTGCCCTGGCCGACACACCTCTCGTTGAAGCCATCGCCCGCATGGGCGCAGCCCACCCTCTCTTCGAACGCGCCGGCATGACCCGCCACCCAACCCTCCCCGGCGAAGCCACCTACTTCCTATATTCCGCCGGCGTCAGCACCGATTGTGAACACGCTTCGCGTGGCCGACTCATCGTGCATCGAATCAGTGGGCCCGGTCGCCCTGGACCGTCCATTTCGTCCATCGCGAAAGAACCCTTCCGCATCCCACCACCCGCCAGCGTCCGCACGCTCCAATCTCCGCTCCCTGTTTCGTGGCCATTGCCCGCAAACCACTACCATGAATATCCAACATTGACAGTTCCTTTTTCATGGTACATAATCGGGCGTATGATCGACCGCACCATTGACCTATCGATCATCAGGCATGCCTTGAAGCGGAGCCGCGTCGTCGCTCTGCTCGGACCGCGTCAGTGCGGTAAGACAACCCTCGCCAGGCAGCTTGTTCCGTCGGATTCGCTCAACTACTTCGACCTCGAGGATCCCCAGAGCCTCGCCCGTCTCTCCGAACCCGGCGTCGCCCTTCGCCCCCTCAAGGGGCTGGTGGTTATCGACGAGATCCAGCGTCGCCCGGACTTGTTTCCATTGCTTCGCGTATTGGCCGACCGCAAACCCCTGCCGGCACGTTTTCTCATTCTCGGAAGTGCCTCAGCAGAACTCTTAAGGCAGTCCTCCGAGACGCTGGCCGGACGGCTGGAGACTATCCCTCTGGAGGGGTTCCGCCTGGCCGATCTCGGAGCGTCCGCACAAACCAGGCATTGGCTGCGCGGCGGGTTTCCGTTGTCATACACGCCTCGGAAGGAAGCCGACTCCTTCGCATGGCGAAAGCACTTCCTGCAGACCTTTCTCGAACGGGATATGCCGCAACTGGGGATTCGTATCCCCGCGGCCGCCCTGTACCGTTTCTGGAGCATGGTAGCCCACTATCACGGGCAGATATGGAATGCCGCTGAATTGGCACGGGCGATGGCCGTGAATGAACCAACCGTTCGGCGCTACCTTGATCTGATGACCAGCGTGTTCATGGTGCGGCAACTGCAGCCATGGCACGAGAATCTTGGCAAGCGCCAGGTCAAGGCGCCCAAGGTTTACATACGCGACTCCGGACTGCTCCATGCGCTGCTTGGCATTACCAATCAGCGCGACCTCGAAAACCATCCCAAAGTCGGGGCGTCTTGGGAAGGCTATGCCGTTGAGGAGATCATAAAAGCCGTTCAGCCGGATGAGGCCTACTTCTGGGCAACCTATCAGGGAGCCGAGCTGGACCTACTGCTACTAAAGAATGGCAAACGTATCGGCGTGGAATGCAAACGAACCGACGCACCAACCTTCACGCCCTCTATGCGCCTCGCCTTGTCCGACCTGAAACTGCACCAACTGCAAGTCGTCTACCCAGGCGACAGAGCCTACCCGCTCGCCGACAAGGTGGAAGCGATACCGCTCTCGCAACTGGTGATACGGAAATAGTCGGCCACGCTACTTCCTCTACCGCCCTATTTCGGATTGGGAATAAACGTCCCGCCGCGGCACTGCTTGAGGTAGTTCAGACCGCGAACCTGACCAGTCATCTCCAGGTCACCGCGATACACCGGGTCGTGCCAGCCTTCGATATCGATCGAGCCCTTGAACCCGCCTTCACGCAGTTCCGAGATGATGTCCGTCCAGTTGCTGTCCCCGAACCCGGGCGTGCGATGAAATGCCCACTGCTTCGGGCCCGTCACCCCGTATTCGCGGATCACATCCCACTTCACCGTCGCGTCTTTACCGTGCACGTGGAAGATCTTCTTCACCCACTTGCGAAGCTGCGGCATGGGGTCGATCAGCTTCACCATCTGGTGACACGGTTCCCATTCCAGCCCGATGTTGTCCATCGGTACCGCATTAAACATCGGTTCCCATGCGGCCGGATATTGCGCGATGTTCCATTCGCCGGTCTGCCACGTGCCGCCCATGTCGCAGTTCTCAAACGCCAGGCGCACGCCCTTATCCTTCGCCTGCTTCGTCAGGGGGCCGAAGACCTCCTTGAAACGGTCCATCGACTGATCGATCGGCTTGTTCACGATCCGCCCGGTGAATCCGCTGACGATGTCGCAGCCGAACAACTCGCAGGCATCGATCAGTTTCGACCAGCCCTCCAGCGTCTTCTTGTCGGTGTCGCTGTCCATCAGCGGGTTACCGAAGATTCCCAGCGTGCTGATCACCGCGCCCGTGTCGCCCAGCACTTCCTTCACTTCACCCGCCAGCTTCTTCAGATCGATGTCGCCCAGAGTCTGCCAGAAGGTGATCGAGAATGACTCAAACCCATGGGGCAGGATCTGCTTAATGTAGTTCGTCGTGCCGGCGCCGCCGTTGACCAGTGTTCCGATTCGGATTGCTTCGCTTTGCATGATGCTCCTTGATTGGGGGTGGTTCGAGTACGAGCCACCTCATGTTGTTCCATCGCGTGCCCAGGGACGCCCCTCGTCACGCTTTGATTTCGATCCGCGCTCCACAGCGCGAACTCTCGATCGCGGCGAACACCATCGCCAGCGATTTGATGTTATCATGGCATTCGGTCTGCGGCTTCTGCCCGGTGCGGAGAAAGTTTAGCATCTCGCACAGCGCCCCGTGCATGCCGCTGTGCTTCAGGCTTTCCGCCGGCACGCTTGCCGGACGCAGCTCGCTATGGAAGGCCCCCGTCTTGGCGACGACCTGCCCCGTCGGCGTCTGGTCCTTCTCACACAGCAGCGTCCCGCGATCGCCGATCACGCGCCAGTCGCCGTTCCAACTCGTGTGGCACCCTTCAGCGCACCAGCTTCCGCGATAGCTGAAGATGATCCCATTGGACATCTCAAACACGCACGTTGCCGCCACGTCACCTTTGTACCATGAGCCCTTGGGGCTGAACTCCCGGGCATAAACCGCCACCGGGTCGGCCCCGATCATGAAACGCGCCAGGTCAAAATGGTGGATCGCCATGTCCAGGATCAGCGGGCTGGCCATCTCGTCGCGAAAGCCTCCGAAATGCGCCCCGATGTAGAAGTCGCAGTTCAGCGTCGTCACTTGGCCGATCTCGCCCGCCGCCACGGTGTCGCGCACCTGGCAGTGCTTCGCATCCCAGCGCCGCGACTGGCTCACCATATACATACGCCCGGCCGCCTCCGCCGCCTTCACCATCTGGCGCGCCTCGTCCATGCTCGCCGCCATCGGCTTCTCGCCGATGACATGGAAGCCGGCCGCCAAGGCCTTACACGTCACGTTGCAGTGGGCTTCGGGGATCGTCAGATCGACAACGAAGTTTGGCTTTAACTGCGCCAGCGCCGCGTCCACATCCGTCATCGCTTTGGCGGGCAACTCATATTTCGCGATCTGGGCTTCGGCGGTCTCCTTCCGCAGATCCACCACGCCGATCACCTCCACGCCCTCTTCCTTCAGCGGTCCAAACCACGCGTTGGAAATCCCACCAGCCCCCACCACTAATGCACGAAAAAGATCGGCCATGTCAGTATCTCCCGAAAAAACACCGCGCCAGCTAACCGGCGCCAGATGGGCCATATACTACCCCGCGCCCCGGCGAGCATCTTCCGCGGGGCTCTGGAAAAAATGTGGTATTCTCTGGCCGGGGCGGTTACCATCCTCCCCGATGATGACACAGCAAGCGACTGTGTTTCTGGAATCCTCCGTATGGCCGCACAGCAGACCCCACTGACCGAGATCACCTGCTGGACACAACCGATGTCCTATGCCTCCAGCACGATGCTGCACACGCATCCGTTTTGCGAGTTCTACCTCTGTCTCCGTGACACCGGGTGGCAACACACGCCGGGCAACTCTGTGACGATGCGGCCCGGAGACCTGTTCTACTTCCCGCCCCAGTTGCCTCACCTGGGCAGCGGCCCGTCTGGGCGAACCGGCCAGGCCGTCGTGCTCTATCTGCCCGAGCAACTCTTCGCCCCCTCAAGCCCCGGCGACGATGAAGCGCTCCATATTCTCCAATTCCTCGGCCGGCTTGCCGCGCAAGGCACCTCGCGCATCCCGCTTTCAGGTCCCTCAAAACGCACCGTCCGCGCGACGTTGCTCGCGCTGACCGAGGAACTGCGCCACGCCCGCCCGGGTTGCCGCTGCGCTGCCAAGAGTCGCGTCCAGTCCCTGCTGCTGACCATCGCCCGCGACCGCCTCATCCCCGCGGATCTGCTTCAGCAGTTTCTGGCGCCGCGTCGCACGTCGCGTCTCACCAACGCCTGCCGCTACATGGAGACCGGCTACATGCATCCGCTGCGGGTCGACCAACTCGCCGCCATGAGTGGCCTGAGCCAGAGCCAGTTCCATGCCGTCTTCAAGCGCGAGATGGGCTGCACCTGCATCCGATACCTCACCCGCCTCCGCCTCGGCCACGCCGCCGCCCTCATCCGCCAGAGCGAGCACTCGATCACCCGCATCGCCGGCGACTGCGGCTTTCCCTGCCTCAGCCATTTCTACCACGTCTTCAAAGCCCGCTTCGGTGTCTCCCCGCGCAAGCTCCGCGCACAGGCGCTCGCTGCGGCCGCCTGAGCTACGCTTGTCTCCTCTCAACCGCCCCATACAATCCCCCCACCATGAGCGCCTACGCAAGCTGCATCCAAACCCTGATGAATCTCCTGGCCGACCTCCCCGGCATCGGCCCGCGGTCCGCCGAACGCATCGCCTTCCACCTGCTCAAGCAATCCCCGCAGGATGCACTGAAACTCGCCGACGCCATCCGCGACGTGAAAACCCGCATCCGCCACTGCTCGATCTGCTACAACCTCACCGAAGACGATCCCTGCCACATCTGCAGCGACACCTCCCGCGATCAAGGCCTGGTCTGCGTCGTCGAGCAGCCCAAGGACCTTCTGGCCCTTGAGGCGGCCGGCCTCTACAAAGGCGTCTACCACGTCCTGCTGGGGCGCATCGCCCCCCTCGAAGATGCCGGCCCGGAACTGCTCACCCTCGACGGCCTCACCCAGCGCCTCGCCTGCGGAACCGTCCGCGAACTGATCATGGGCACCAACCCCAACGTCGACGGCGACGGCACCGCCCTCTACATCCAGCAGCTCGCCGCAGCGTATCCCACCGTCCAGATCACCCGCCTTGCCCGCGGCCTCCCCGCCGGCAGCAGCATCGAATACGCCAACCGCAATATCCTCGCCGACGCCATCGCCGGCCGGCAGAAAATGTAAGCGCGACACCCCGGCCTAAGGCTGAGGCAGCCCGCCCCCGACATTACTCATCTACTGAGTAATTTTACTCAGCTATTGAGTAAAAATGACATTCCTCCGTAGGTCTATTATAATAAACACATTACGCATGGTGCCATATCAGCGTCTCATCCTCGACGCGGTCGAACAGGCGGCCAAATCGGGCCTTCCGCTCTTGCACGTGATGATCGGCCCTCGCCAAGTCGGCAAGAGCACCGCCGCCGCTCAACTCGTTGAACGTCTTGGCTGGCCAGCTCACTATGCTGCCGCCGACGCCCCCCCTGACGCCCGCTGCGGAGTGGGTCGAAACCCAGTGGCAACTGGCCCGCCAACTGACTACCGGTCAGCCGGCGCTTCTGGCATCCCCCTGGCAGACTTCTTTGCCAAGCCCGCAGTAAACTGGTTTCAGGAGCCGACCAACCCAACTGTCGGTCCCTGAGTGGTTCGAACTCGGCTCCGCCGCCAGACTGATATCGCATCAATCGTGAACGGTCAGCCGCGACTGACTGAGTTCCACGAAACTGTGCTTTTCTAACGCTTCCACGACACCCGGAAGATTGCCGTCGATCAACCGGAACAGGTCGTCGTTGGACAGGTTACCTGTGGCGATCAGCAGCAGTCTGCGAGGCTTGCCCGATAGATGGTGAGAGGTTGTGAAGTCGCCATCCTTGGTGACAACCACACTGTTCTCTCGATCGGCGATAGCCGCGATATCCTCATCAACCGTTCGATTCCCCTTCGACAACTCGCGTGTGTGCATGGCCTCATGACCAGCGGCAACAAGATGGGCTACCAGCCGGGCGGGAAGCTGTGCATCCACCAGGAACTTCAAGCCACCACCCGCTCAATGCTTTGGACTGTCGCCAGCCGTGCGGCAAAGGCATAGGCCGCACGAAGATCCTCCGGCTCGAGATCCGCATAGTCGGCCATGATCTGGTCGGATGTCATCCCGCCGCTGAGCAGTTCCAGCAGCATCGCCACCGGATACCGCAGCCCACGAATACAGGGCTTCCCGTGGCAGATAGCCGGGTCAACCGTGATCCGTGATAGCAGTTCCTGTTCCGACATATACAACACGTTAGCCAGCCCCGGCATGGGAAACAAGCGGCGCCCGCTCCCCTCTCACCTCACCCGCAAATCCTTCACCTCCAACTGCACCGTCGTACTGCCGTTGTAATGATTCAAACTCGGCTCGGCCGCCACGTCTATCCGCATCCCCCCACGCAGCTTCTCGGCCATATCCCCCATCCCAAACGCGATGCACTTGAGCATCACCGCGCCCTGCCGAACCTTGAGTTGCAGATGATCCCCGCTCTGCCCGCACCGATTCGGCGCCCCGGCCAGTTCCACATCCAGGCACCCAAACAGCGGCTTGGGGTTCCCCTGCCCAAACGGCCCGAGCTTCTCAAACTCATCCACCAGCCCCCGCGTGATCTGCCCCAACTCCGCCGCCACGTCCAGCCTCAGCGTCGGCACCAGCAGTTCCGGCGCGATATGCTCCGCCGCATGCGCCAAAAACGCCTCGCGAAACGGCTCAAACTGCTCCGCCCGCAGCCGCAGCCCGGCCGCCATCTCGTGCCCGCCCGAACCTTCCAGAAACTCACCCATCGCCGACAGCGCACTAGCCAGATGAAACCCCGCCACCGACCGCCCCGACCCCTGCCCGTTCTCCTCATCCAGCGACACCACAACCGCCGGCCGATAAAACCGGTCCACCAGCCGCGATGCCACGATCCCGTTCACCCCCGCATGCCACCCCTTGGCACCCACCACAATCGCCCGATGTTCTTCCCCGTCCAGCCCCAGCTCCGTCACCTGCGCCACCGCCTCGGCGACAATCCGCCGCTCCAGCGTCTGACGCTCGCGATTGCGCGTGTTCAGATATTTCGCGATCTCCAAAGCCTTATCCGCATCCGCACTGGTCAGCATCTCCACCGCCAGATTCGCATGTCCCATCCGCCCGCACGCGTTCAGCCGCGGCGCCAGCACAAACCCCACCTTATACGCATCCACCTTCTTCGTTGAATCCGTCGACTCCAGTAGCGCCTTGATCCCCAGCATCTTGCTCTGACAAATCCCCCGCAGCCCAAAATGCGTCAGGATCCGGTTCTCACCCAGTAGCGGCACCACATCGGCGATCGTCCCCAGCGCCGCCAGCGACATCGCGTCGATCAGAAACTCCCGAAACTCCCCACTCACCCGGCCACCCCCGGCCATCGCCTGCCCCAGCGCCCACGCCAGCTTGAACGCCACTCCCGACCCGCACAAATGCGGATTCGGATACGCCTCCCCCTCACCCTCGCCCGCGCGGGGCAACCGAGGATGCACAATCGCAAAACAGTCCGGCAATTCCCCCGCCGTCCCATCCGCCTGCCGCGGCAGGTCATGGTGATCGGTTACGACCAGATCCACCCCGGCCGCCTTCGCCACCTTCGCCGGCTCCACCGCCGTGATCCCGCAATCCACCGTGACAATAACCTTCGCCCCTTGCCCGCAAATCTGCGCGATCGCCTCTGGATTCAGCCCATACCCCTCATCCAGCCGGTGCGGCGTATAGCACGTCACCTCACCGCCCAGTATCCGGATCGCATGCCAGAGAATCGCCGTCCCCGTGATCCCATCAACGTCATAGTCGCCGTAGACAACGGTCGGCTCCCCGTCGCGAATCGCCCGGGCAATCCGCCCCGCCGCGACGGGCATCCCCGGCATCAGCCCCGGATCATGCAGACTCTTCAGGTTCGGCTGCAAAAACCGGTAACACTCCTCGGGATCGCTCACCCCCCGATTCAGCAGAATCTGGGCAATCAGCGGCGAAACCTTCAGCCGCGCCCCCAACTCCCCGGCCGCCTCATGCCGTGGCACAACACTCCATCGTCGCGGCTTATCCATCCGTGGTCGTGCAATTCTCAAGTCAGTCTCCAACAGCCATTAGTGACACATCGGAGTCTACCACAAACTCGCCCCGATCAGGCAGGCAAACAGGCGCTACAGGACAACGGGCGTGCCGTCTTTCCAGGCACGCGATTTCTTAGCCCCAACGGGGCGGCATTCGTAAGCCCAGGGTAAGCGTACTCGCGCAGCCCTGGGTAAGAACCATTCACCCTGAATGAGCCCTGACTGTCATATGACCATTTGACTCCTACCCCGATCCGTCATCCGCACGGCCGTAGAAGCGACTTTGTAGTCGCTTCCGCTCCGCTCAAGTGGGGCCGCCGCCTCGGCCGCCCCTTTGGTGCGCTGCGATCTTCGAAAGACTTACGTGCGA